>JBIIIX010000241.1:0-4712 GCA_044234415.1 Cyanobium sp. | reverse complement strand
TCAGGAGGCCCGTGAGCGGGTGCGAGGCGCCCTGCGCAACAGCGGCCTGCGGGTGCCCCTCAGCCGCGTGGTGGTGAGCCTGGCCCCCGCCGATCTGCGCAAGGCGGGCCCGGGCTTCGATCTGCCCATCGCCCTGGGGCTGCTGATCGCCAGCGGTCAGCTCGACCCGGCCCAGCTGGAGGGGTTCTGGAGCGTGGCGGAGCTGGGGCTCGATGGCCATCTGCGTCCAGTGCGGGGGATGTTGGCCCTGGCCCTGGCGGCCCAGCGGGGTGGCGCCAAGGCGCTGTTGGTGCCCAGCGCCAACGGGGCCGAGGCGGCCTTGGTGGAGGGTCTGGAGGTGTGGGCCGCCGCCGACCTGTCGGAAGCGTTGGGTTGGTTGCGGGATCCCGCGGCCGCCGCGGCCCAGCGGGCGAAGCCCCGACAGCACGCCCAGGCGGCGGCGCCCGCGGGCGCCCCACCGCGGCAGGAGAGCCCCGGTGATCTGTGCGAGGTTCGCGGTCAACCCCACGGCCGGCGGGCGCTGGAACTGGCGGCGGCGGGCGGCCACCACCTGCTGCTGGTGGGACCCCCCGGCAGCGGCAAGACGATGCTGGCGCGGCGGCTGCCAGGCCTACTGCCGCCTTTGGCCCGCCCGGAAGCCCTCGAGCTCACCCGCCTGCAGTCGGTGGCGGGGCTGCTGCCGAATGGCAGCGGGCTGGTGGCGCAGCGGCCGTTTCGCAGCCCGCACCACAGCTGCTCGGCGGCGGCCCTGATCGGCGGGGGCCCGCTGCCGCGGCCGGGGGAGCTGAGCCTGGCCCACCACGGCGTGCTCTTCCTCGATGAACTGGCGGAGTTCCGCCGCGAGGTGCTCGACCAGCTGCGGCAGCCCTTGGAGCAGCGGCAGGTGTGGATCAGCCGGGCGCGGCAGCGCTGCTGCTTCCCGTGCCGAATCATCCTGGTGGCGGCCTGCAACCCCTGCCCCTGCGGCTGGACCGGCGACCCCCAGCGCAGCTGCGTCTGCGGCGAGGGCCGGCGACGGCGCTACTGGGCTCGCCTCTCCGGACCGCTGCTGGATCGCATCGATCTGCAGGTGGCGGTGCGCCGGGCCGAGGCCAGGGAGCTGGCCCAGCTCTATCGGCCGGCCGTTGGCGCTGGCGCCGCCACCGCCGGAGCGGGCGCCTTGACGGCTGAAGCTGGCGACGCTGGAGCCCTGCACATCAACCCCAACCCACCCGAAGCCTCCACGGCGGAGGTGGCGGCGCGAGTGCTGCAAGCGCGGGAGCGGATGGGGCGGCGCAATCCGGATGGCCGCATCAACGCCGATCTCCCCACGGGCCAGTTGGCGTTGGTGCTGGAGCTTGAGGACGGGGCCCTGGCGCTCTGGGAGCGGGCCCTGGCGGGGCGGCGGCTGACGGCGCGGGGCGGCGAGCGGCTGCTGCGGGTGGCCCGCACCATCTGCGACCTGGAGGGTCGCCGCCGGGTGAACGCTGCGGCGGTGGCGGAGGCCATCGCCTTCCGCAGCTTCGATCTGGTGGCCGAGCCGATGGAGGCCGGAGCGGCGGGCCCGGAGCGCGACGGCAGCCGCGCGCTGGGGCATAGCGAAGCAAGTTCCGCGCAACCCGCACGCTGATCACCGACAACGCTCCGCTCGCTCAGCCCAAGCGCCAAAGCACGGCTTGCCCACGACATCGACACTTGTCCACGACATCGACACTTGTCCACGACATCGACAACAGGGCCCTGGATCGACTTCACCCGATCCCGCAGCCCGCTCCCCTGAAGCGGTTCATGGCCCCCGATGGGCTCGATCCTGCTGCGCATCGGGCCGACCCAGTCAGTTGCTTATCATCTGGCCAAGGTGCGGCGAAAACATGGCATTGGCATTGCAATATTCCCTAACTCCGGCGCAGGGCCGCATCGACGCGCCTGCTCGCTTAGGCAGCCGGCAGCTGCCGGGCTTCGGTTTTGGCAGTCGCTCCGCCGTCTTCTGCAGCGGCAAATAGGCCCACCATTCGACCCATGACGACAGCCACCGCGACTCTTGCTGCCTTGCGCTCCGGTCAGCTGCAGGGGATCACCCGGCTGGATCTTGCCTGTGACCTGCAGCAATTCCCGCGGGAGATCTTCGAGTTGGCCGACACCCTTGAGGTTCTGAATCTCTCGGGCAACTCGTTAGCCGAGCTTCCGGACGACTTGTCGCGGCTGAGCAAGTTACGGGTGTTGTTCTGCTCGGAAAATCGCTTTACCCAGCTGCCCGAGGTGTTGTCCTCGTGCGCTCAGCTTGAGATGGTCGGGTTTAAAGCGAACCGCATCCGCGAGGTTGCGCCTGCTGCTCTTTCCCCCGGGTTGCGCTGGTTGATCCTCACGGATAATCAGATTGCGGCCCTTCCCGATTCAATCGGCACCTGCGCCCGCCTGCAAAAACTGATGTTGGCCGGCAATCAATTGGCAGTATTGCCAGAAGCGATGCGCGGCTGCGTTGGGCTCGAGTTGTTGCGGATTTCGGCCAACCGCTTCCAATCTTTGCCGGAGTGGCTGCTGCAGCTACCCCGGTTGACCTGGTTGGCGTTTGGCGGAAATCCAGTTTCGGTGGCGCCGTGCGCTCCGAGTCCGGCCGTGGCCCGCATTCAATGGGCGGATCTCCTGTTGGCTGAACAACTTGGCGAGGGCGCCTCGGGAGTGATCCACAAAGCTCATTGGCAGCCGTCGCCGCAGGAGGCCGGCCATCCCGTGGCGGTGAAACTGTTTAAAGGAGCGGTCACCAGTGACGGGTTTCCTGCAGAAGAAATGGCGGCCTGTTTGGCTGCGGGTGATCACGCTCACTTGATCGGCGTTATTGGTGTACTCACCGGGCACCCGGCAGGCACCAGCGGCTTGGTGATGCCGTGGGTCCACCCGGGGTTTCGGAGTCTGGCCGGCCCGCCCAATCTGGCGACGTGCACGAGGGATATCTACGCGGACGGCCAACGTTTCTCCCTGCAGTTGGTGCTGGATCTGGCGATGGGCTTGGCCGCGGTCGGCGAGCACCTGCACGCACGCGGCATTTCACATGGAGATTTTTATGCGCATAATGTCCTTTATCGCCCCGAAGGCGGCTGCCTTTTGGGGGACTTCGGGGCGGCCTCCTTTTATCCGCCCCAGACAAGTGGAGGCGCTAATCCATTTGAGGCGCTGGAGGTGCGCGCCTTCGGCTGTTTGCTGGCTGAATTACTGGAGCGCAGTGAACCCGAAGTGGGCGTGCTTTTCCCGTCGTTAAAAGCGCTGCAAACCTCCTGCCTGGCGCCAGTGGCGGCGAGCCGGCCTCGGTTCGCCGAGCTGGTCGCAAGGTTGGAATCCCTGCGACCAGCAGCCCGCGGTTCAAGCTGAGCTGCCTCCCTACCCCCTTGCAATGAAGACTTAATTTGTCTATGGTTGTGCCGCGCCTATTTGCAAGAGCCGTGGGTGAGACAGGCTCCTGGGATGAAGGGCAAAGAGTCTCCAGGCTGCAGGCGAGAAAGTCTGTTTTCAAGCGCCTAGGCAAATCGATTCCATGGCAATCATTCCGTCCACTTCTTGAAAAGGCTACAGGCATGACCGCAAGCGTCATGCAGAGCGCAAGAGGATCGATCCATTGACCGTGTTCAAGATGCTCGTGTTCCAGCCGCTTGTTGAGCTTAGCCTAGGCGTAGCCTTCCGCTTGCGGTTGAGGAGCTTGAATTCCAGGCCTGTCCGCAATCAGCCACGGATTAACGCTGCCAAGGAGCTGAATTGTATCAACTCAGCGAGCAGCGCTGGCGTGCAAGTCTGTATGCGGCGTTCGGACCATCTGCATGGCAGAAACGCTGACGCAAAAGATTGACCTTCAGAGAATCAGGGCTTGATGGGCACTAAAGAATACGCCCTTCAATTTTCTCCGATATCTCCAGCGCAGCTCTCATGCTTCCTGCATTGCATCAAGCTTACTTGAAGTACTCTCTGGTTAATATTCTAAGCGCGCAGCTGATATTGGCCTCTTGGCAATGCCGCCGTGACGGTGGCTGCTTCATGATTCACAACAATGCTAACAGAGCCAATTTTGCAAGGTGCCTTTAAGGGTGTGGCAGAACGTTGCTGATGTATGCTGACATGACGGCCGATGGGCTTACCACTTCCGATCGCCTCTAAACATCTCCATTCAATGTTGAACCATGCTTTTCTTAAGCCACAGCTCAGAGCACAAGCATGCCGAGCAAAAGTGCTTGGCATGTGGGCATAACGGATTGTCTGCCTATGTGAAAGCCAGCAAGTCTGGGCTCGGAGTGCCGGAAGAAAGCCTGGATATTTTCTTTTATCGTTGTGATCAGTGTCAGAGTCTCAATGATTTTTCAACGAGTCAAGACTTCTATACAGTTGAGGAAGACGATGCCTTCGCCAACTTCTATCTCGATGTGGGTGCAGGAATTGAAGAAATGATTGATCCGATCGCCAGATTTTCGGGTCTTGTGGCTAGCAAGCAACCCCAGGCTGAACCCTGGACCTTTCTGGAGCTCGGTTGCGGATTTGGTTTTGTCGTTGACTACACCGCCAGGGTTCTCGGCTGGCAGTCCGATGGCATTGAGCCCGGGGGGTACGGAAAAATCGGAGCGAGTGCACTGGGCGTGAGCATTGATCAGAAGTTGCTTGGCCAAGGCAGCGCTGCCGATGCAAGGCACTACGACTGTATCTATGCCAGTGAAGTCTTAGAGCACCTGATCGATCCTGATGGCTTTCTGAAC
>JBIIIX010000239.1:0-4749 GCA_044234415.1 Cyanobium sp. | reverse complement strand
GATGTATCGCACGGGAGATCTGGCGCGGTGGCTGCCGAATGGAGTGCTTCAGTTTTTAGGGCGGATCGACGATCAGGTCAAACTGCGCGGCTTCCGCATTGAGTTGGGCGAAATCGAGGAGAGGCTGGCTGCGCACGAGGCCGTACGGGAAGCGGTCGTGGTGGTGTGGCCCGGGGAGGACAACCCGCGGCTGGTGGCCTATGTCACAGCGGACGACAGCGCAGACGCGGCCACCCTGCCGACGCTCCTCCGGGACCATTTACGGACCTGCTTGCCCGACTACATGGTGCCCGCCAGCATCCAACAGCTGGAGAGCCTGCCGTTGACCCCAAACGGAAAGGTCGACCGCAAGGCGCTGCCTGCCCCGCAAATCACCCGCACGGTGAACGGCGCCCCGCCCGCCACCGCGACCGAGGAGTTGCTGGCGGGCTTGTGGACCACGCTGCTGGAGCATGAGGCCATCGGCCGGGATGACGACTTCTTCGTCCTCGGTGGCCACTCGTTGCTCGCCACCCAACTGGTGGCCCGCATCCGGACGCAGTTCCAGAGGGAACTGACCGTGCGGACGGTGTTTGAGCGCCCCCGCCTCGCCGAGCTGGCCGAAGCCATCGACCAGGCCGCCGGCGGAGTCCTGCCACCACCGATCACTCCACAACCGGCAGCCACGGCCCCGTCACTCTCCTTCGCCCAGCAGCGGCTGTGGTTTCTCGCCCAATGGGAGGAGGATGCCTCAGCCACTTACAACATGCCGCTTGGCCTTCGCTTGGAGGGCACGCTGGACATCGCAGCCCTGCGTTCCAGTCTGGTGTGGTTGCTGGAACGGCACGAAACCTTGCGCACATGCTTTCCCCTGCTGAACGGAGAGGCCAGCGTGGAGGTGCGGCCGGTGGATTCCGACGGGGCGCTCAACGTTCGTGATTGGCGCCGCATGTCGGCGGAGGTGCAACACCGGGACGTTGAACGGATCGCCAACGCCTATGCCGTCGAGCCATTCAACCTGGGCCAAGGCCCGCTGTTCAAGGCTGAGCTCCTGGTGTTGGCAGACGACCGCCATGTGCTGTTGCTCAACATGCACCACATTGTTGGCGACGGCTGGTCGTGGGGCGTGTTGATGCGCGACTTGGGGCATGCCTACGGGGCGTTCGCTGCGGGGCAACAGCCCGCTGCTGCGTCCCTGCAGCTGCGCTACAGCGATTATGCCGCCTGGCAACGGCAGTGGCTGCAAGGCGGGGCGCTTGAGACGCAAGCGGCTTACTGGGCTAACCAGTTGGCCCAATGTCCGACACTGTTGGAGTTGCCAACAGATCGGCCTCGTCCCGCCCGGCAGAGCTTTCGCGGGGCACGTCACGATCAGGTCTTGCCAACGGCACTGGCGGCCCAACTGCAGCGACTCGGTCGCACACACAGTGCCACCCTGTTCATGACTCTGTTGGCCACGTTTAACGTCCTCCTGTGGCGCCACAGCGGCCAAGACGATCTCTGCATCGGCACACCCATCGCGGGCCGTACTCACCACCAAACGGAAGGCCTCGTCGGCATGTTTGTCAACACCTTGGTGTTGCGCACGCGCCTTGATCCCGAGCAAAGCTTCAGCGATCTGCTGAACAACACGCGGGACACCTGTCTGACCGCCTACACCCACCAGGATCTCCCCTTTGAGGCACTGGTGGAGCGGTTGCAACCCCAGCGCAGCCTCAGCCACAGTCCGCTGTTCCAGGTCATGTTCGCCCTGCAGAGCAACCAAACCCCTGAGCTTTCTCTGCCCGCTTTGGCTGTCGAACCGCTGCCCCTGGATTGTCCCGTCGCCAAATTCGACCTGACGCTGGACATGGAAGAACGTGACGGCCATTGGCACGGGGCCTGGGAGTATGCGGCCGACCTGTTTGACCCGGAGACGATCAAGCGCCTGGCTGTGCATTACCAGGAGCTGCTCGAAGCCGTCGCGTTGAATCCCGGGCAGCGCATCGGCGACTTGCCGCTGTTGAGCGGTCCGGAACAACAGCAGTTGCGAGACTGGAACCAGACAGCGACAGTCGCACCTTGCGAATCGACACTGGTCGGGTTGTTCGAGCGGCAGGTGGAGCAAACCCCGGACAACATCGCCTTGGAGTTCGAGGAGCAAACCTACACTTACGCCGAGCTCAACGCCCGAGCCAACCGGGTGGCCCATCACTTGCTCGCCCTTGAGACCGCTGATCACTTACCGCTGATCCGCCCCGACACGCGAGTGGCCATCGCTGTGGAGCGCTCGCTGGAGATGATGGTGGGATTGCTCGGCATCCTCAAGGCAGGGGCGGCCTATGTGCCGATCGACCCGAACAGCCCAGAAGAGCGCAGGCGCCACCAGTTGGAAGACTGCGGCGCGCCGGTGCTATTGACCCAGGCGAGACTCCAGGGACATCTCCAGCAGCTAGAGACTTGCCGCGTGATTGGCCTGGAAACCATCGCCCTGTCCGACCACCCAGCGACTAACCCGCCGCCCCAAAGTCGACCGGACTCCCTGGCCTATGTGATCTACACATCGGGATCCACAGGTAAGCCCAAGGGGGTGATGGTCGAACACTTGGGGGTGGCCGCCCACTGCGCCCACTACCGAGAGCGCCACGGGCTATCGGCTGCGGATCGGGTGTTGCCGATGGCCGCGTTCTATTTCGACGCCTCTGTGGAACAGCTCTTCCCGGTGCTACTCGCGGGAGGTCAGCTGCTGCTGACGGAGTTCGACCTGGAACCGATCGGCTTTGCCCGCCAGATCAAGACGCAGGGCATCACGTTGCTGGATGTGTCAGGCGTCTACTGGCGGGCACTGGTGCAAACCTGGATCGCCCAACCAGAACTGGCCGAGGGCAGCCCGCTGCGGACGCTGATTGTCGGCGGCGATGTCATGCCAGTGGATGTGCTGCGATTGTGGCGGCAGACGCCGTTAAGCCGAACCGTGCGGCTGTTCAACGTCTACGGACCAACCGAAACCACGGTGGCTGCGACGGTTTTCGAGGTGCCGCTCGACTTCGACGCCGACCGCCCGCGCATTCCGATCGGCAAGCCGCTGGCCAATCGCCAGGTGCATGTGTTGGATCGGCGGCGTCAACCGGTACCAGTGGGCGTACCCGGCGAGTTGTACATCGGCGGCAGCGGGCTGGCGCGTGGCTATCTCAATCAACACGAATTGACGCAGGAGAAATTTGTCTGCTGGGGGGAACGCCTGTATCGAACTGGCGACAGGGCCTGCTGGTTGCCGGATGGGAACCTCGATTTTCTCGGGCGCCTTGATCACCAGGTGAAACTGCGCGGCTACCGCGTTGAACTGGGGGAGATCGAAGCACGCCTGAAGCAGTTGAACAATGTCGAGGACGCCGCAGCGGTGGTGCACGAGGAAGGCAGCCGGCAAGTTCTTGTGGCCTATCTGGCCATCCCTCCCGCATGCGGACGGGCGGCGGACCTCAACCGTGAAGTGATCCAGGCGGCCTTGCGAAACAGCTTGCCGGGGTACATGGTTCCCGCCCGCTTCATTGTTGTTGAGGCGATCCCCAGGCTGTCTGCCAGCGGCAAAGTGGATAAGGCCGCCCTGCCCAGTCCTGCCTTGTCGCAGCCTGCCGAAACGCTCGCTCCCCGAACCCCGATGGAAGAAGCCATCGCAGCCATTTGGTGCAGCGTGCTTGAACGGACTGCGGTTGGCATTCAGGACAACTTCTTTGAGCTGGGTGGGCATTCGCTTCTCGCTACCCAGGTGATTTCACGCATCAATCAAGCATTTATGATCAAACTTCCACTGCAACGCATATTCGAGTACTCCACCATCGAGGACTTGGCCAAAGCAATTGAACGCTACACGCTGGCACGTGATATGTTCATCCAGCCGAGCCCAGTCGCTCCACCAGATGCAGCCAGTCAATCCGCCAATGATGTTGAAGTGGGAGAGCTATAAGATGAACATTGAGCAATTTTTGGCTGAGCTGCACGGGCTTGGGGTGAGCCTTTGGCTGGATGGCGAGCGCTTGCGCTACAAAGCCCCAGAAGGTGTTCTCAGTGAGGACCTGCGTGCGGCAATGGCGAGACGCAAAAGCGAGATCCTGGAATTTATGCGCCGGGTGGCCGTTGACGCGGGAACCACGCAACCGATTCACCCAGCACCGCGAGACAGCAGACTGCCCCTCTCCTTCGCTCAGCAGCGGCTCTGGTTTCTCGACCAGCAAGGCAGCCACGCCGCGTACAACATGCCAATGGTGCTGCAGCTGCGGGGCCGCTTGGACGTCCAGGCGCTGGAGCGGAGCTTGAACGCCTTGGTCAGTCGCCACGAGAGTTTGCGCACAACAATTGCGGAGGCGGATGGTGAGCCTTGGCAACGGATTCATCCGTACAGAGAAATCGCCTTGACTGTTACCGATTTGCGCACTCTTGATCTAAGTGACCAGGAGCGGGAATGGCAGCGACTGGCGGAAGCCGAAGCGATGCGTCGTTTTGATCTGGAAAGAGACCTGATGGTGCGGGCTTCCTTGCACCGCCTGGCGGATCAAGGAGAAGAAGAGTGCCATGTTCTGCTGCTGACCTTGCACCACATCGCCTCCGACGGCTGGTCGATGGGGGTGTTCGTGCGGGAGTGGATCGAACGCTACGGAGCGTTCACCGCAGGCCAGCCGGCACCCTTGCCGCCGCTGGCCCTTCAATATGCCGATTTCGCTGTCTGGCAGCGGAAGCAGCTGCAAGGAGAGGCGCTGGCGGTGCAACTCTCCTATTGGAAAGCGCGACTGGCCG
>JBIIIX010000238.1:0-4762 GCA_044234415.1 Cyanobium sp. | reverse complement strand
GCAGCAGAAGGCTTGCCGCCCCTGGAAGCTGTTCCTACTCGGAGCCTCGGATATCCTCCAGCAGCAGGGCCAGGGCCTGATTCAGTTGGAGTCGACTGCGGGGGGTATCGGCGAGGAGGTATCGAAACTGAGCAACAAGGCATCGAGCTTGGATTCGATCTCGGCGAGACGTGCGTTCTCTTTCCTCAGCTGCTCGGTCTCGCTCTTGATCCGCTCGATTTCGCTCTCGATCCGCTCGCTTTCGCTCTCGATCTGCTCGATTTCGCTCTCGATCCGCTCGCTGTCGCTCTCGATCTGCTCGCTTTCGCTCTCGAGCCGCAGCATTCGCCTCTCGCTCGCGAGCGCGCTGATCTGCGCATCGACTGTTGGATGCCAATTTAACTTCGCCAACCAACGCCGCCAGCGCGGCAAGGAGGAGAGGAATTCCGATCTGCTGATCGACAGCGAAGCGGATGTGTCCGAAGAGATCGACATGGCCGTAGGACGTAAAGAAGGTAATCAAAATGACCAGCAGGCCGCCGATCAGGGAAGCGAGCCCGTTGCGATCGAGCAACGGCACACCTTTCGGGTGTTCTGCCATGAGCCTAACCAGACTGAGGAGACCTCACGGGACACAATACATCCATACCATCCAGGCGGCGGGGCTTGTGGCGGCTGGCCGGTGGCTCCTGCCCGAAGAATGCGGCAGGCCCCCGCTCCAGCAGGCTTGCCGCCCCTGGACGCTGTTCCTACTCGGAGCCACGGATATCCTCTAGCAGCAGGGCCAGGGCGTGATTCAGTTGGAGTCGGCTGCGGGGGGTATCGGCGAGGTTGTCATGGAGGCGCTGTCGGCCGCTGCCGCTCAGATCAGCAGGTTGAATGAGCTGACCACCCGCTCGAACAGCTCCTTCACCCGCGGCCAGCGCACCGCGTTGGTGCTCGCCGCGAAGGTATAAAGGCGGCCGCGATCCACAACCGCAGTGGCGAGCTCGTGGCGTTCGCGGTCGCTCAGCCGCACGCTGTACTCCAGGTCGTAAAAGGTATGGCCAGCCTGTTCCCGTTCATGGGCCTCGATCAGCTCGGCTTCGCGACCGCTTCCCTCCGGGGCGATCACGCTGCGGCGCAGCTTCTCACCCACCGCAACAGCGCTGCCGAGGGTTTGCAATTCGCTATCCGCACTCACCTCCGAGATCACCAGGCTCAGCGTTTCATCGCTGTTGATAGGTCATGAAACACCACCTTGGGGCCGCCGCTGACCTGCACCCGCGTCCAGCCGGTGGGATAAAGAAAGGCATAGCGCCCATCGGGGCTCTGGTAGGAGTTCAAACCTGCCGCGGCGGCGCTGCAGCCCAGTAACACCATCCCCAGCAGCAGGGCACTGCCCACCGGCAGCAGACGTCGCAGGAGGCGGCGGAGGGCCATGGCGGGTGGAGCGGCAATGCTGCGGAATTCTCCCCTGCCGCCGGGCTCCAGGATCAGGCGGCGTGGGGTTGGCCGCTTCGCCAGGCACCCGGGGCTTCTGCCAGCGGAGCGGTGGCCGGTGGGGCTGCCTAGAGTCCCGCAAGGCGTACCAAAGTGTCTGAGCGGCTTCACCCGACCCCTGGCTCGTCTGATCGATCAGTTCGAGCGCCTTCCGGGCATCGGGCCGCGCACGGCCCAGCGGTTGGCGCTCCACCTGCTGCGCCAGCCGGAGGAGCAGATCCGTGCCTTCGCCGAGGCGCTGCTGGCGGCTCGCAGCCAGGTGGGTCAATGCCGCCGCTGCTTCCATCTCTCGGCCGAGGAGCTGTGCGACATCTGTCGCAATGAAACCCGCCGCAACGGCCAGATCTGCGTGGTGGCCGATTCCCGCGACCTGCTGGCGATGGAGCGCTCGCGCGAGTTCCGCGGCGCTTACCACGTGCTCGGCGGCCTGATCTCGCCGATGGATGGGGTCGGCCCGGAACTGCTGCACATACAGCCCTTGGTGGAGCGGGTGGATCGGGAGGGCACCCAGGAGGTGATCCTGGCCCTCACCCCCAGCGTCGAGGGCGACACCACCAGCCTCTATCTGGCGCGGCTGCTGAAGCCGTTCACCAGCGTCAGCCGCATCGCCTACGGCCTGCCGATGGGCAGCGAACTCGAATTCGCCGACGACGTGACCTTGGCCCGGGCCTTCGAGGGCCGCCGGCCGATGGAGTGAGCCGCTGGCGACGCAAGGAGCGCGCAGAAGGCTTGCAACCACAGCGCAGATCCGAAGCGCAGATCCGAAGCTCGGGCCGAAGCGCCAATCCGTCGAGCAGGAGGGTTGGCGGGGCTGGCGCTGGTCGGCGTGATCCCATGGTGTAGCGCCCAGCTGTCCATGGCCGCCCCGGTCGTGACAGGGTGGGCGACGGATTCGCCGCCCCTTGTCGACCGATGCGCTCCCAGCCCACGCGTTACAGCGGCATCGCGCCGGCGGAACGTCTGCCGGACTGGTTGCGGCGGCCCGTGGGGGACGCCTCCCAGTTGGAGCGGGTGCAAGCCCTGGTGAAGGGGCAGCGTTTGCACACCATCTGCGAGGAGGGTCGCTGTCCAAACCGGGCCGAGTGCTACGCCGCCGGCACGGCGACGTTTCTGTTGGGGGGGTCGATCTGCACCCGCAGCTGCGCCTTCTGCCAGGTGGAGAAGGGCCAGGCGCCCCAACCAGTGGATGGAGCGGAGCCGCAGCGGGTGGCCCACGCCGTGGCGGTGCTGGGGTTGCGCTATGTGGTGCTCACCGCCGTGGCCCGCGACGACCTGGAGGATCACGGCGCCAGCCTGTTCACCAGCACCATGGCGGCGATCCGGGAGCGTGATCCCGCCGTGGCGATTGAGGTGCTGACACCCGACTTCTGGGGTGGCCAGCGCGATCCTCAGGCGGGCCAGGAGGCCCAGCGCCGGCGGCTGGCCGCGGTGCTGGCGGCCGAACCGGCCTGCTTCAACCACAACCTGGAGACCGTGGAGCGGCTCCAGGCAGAGGTGCGACGGGGCGCCACCTATCGCCGCTCCCTGGGACTGCTGGCGGCGGCTCGCGAACTGGCGCCCCACATCCCCACCAAGAGCGGTCTGATGCTGGGGTTGGGCGAGAGCGTCGCCGAGGTGGTGCAAACGCTGCGGGACCTGCGGCAGGTGGACTGCCAGCGGCTCACCCTGGGCCAGTACCTTCGCCCCTCCTTGGCCCACATCCCGGTCGATCGCTACTGGCGGCCCGAGGAGTTCGAGGAGCTGGGCCAGATCGCCCGGCAGCTCGGTTTCGCCGATGTACGCAGTGGCCCATTGGTGCGCAGCAGCTACCACGCGGCCGAGGCCTGAGGGTGGGGGTTCAGGCGAAGCCTTGCCGCTGCACGCGTCACCACAAGCTGGCGGCACTCGCGTTGCCTAGGGGCGGAAACACTTGTCAGCGCGATTCACTCCCCAGGCTCGGCAGGCTCAAGTTGGGGTAAGCGAATGGGTATCGATTCGGATCACACGGCCGGTGTGCGCTTCCACATCGCGCACCATGTGGGCCGTGCCGCCACGGCCGTCGCCGCCTTCGCCATCCCAGAGACACAGGAAGCACAGCTTTTCGAGGCCGTGGCAGAGGCCGGAATAGAGCAGCCAGTCGTTGCAGCGTTCGTAGGGATTGCGGCCCTTTGGTGCTGGCCCCAGCGCCTCAGGCATGATTCGGATCGGTAGGCTGGGATCAAGCCGCTCGCGCATGGCATCGAAGCGCTGGCGCCAGAGATCCCCCTGGAGCGAGGGCAGGATGGAATGTTCCAGGAACTCCGCCTCCCCAAACGGCAGCAGCACCTGGCGGCGCACACCGCGCCGTTGGCAGGCCTCCAGGAAGAGCAGATCCCCTCCTGAGGCGGCCTGGCTGATGGCCAGGTCTTCAGGTCCGGCATCCAGTTCGGCCAGGGCGGCGTCGATCCGCTGGCTGGCCGACGCCTCCAAGCTGGGCGGGAAGCGGTGCTTCGGCCGTTGGGGCCGATCCACCATGTGACCGCTGAACAGAATCACCTGGCGCGGCCGCCAGGTCGCTTGCGGCGGAGGCGCCTGGGCGACGGCCCGATCCAGGCTGGCGAGGGCGGCCCCCACCACCTCGGGGCGAAAGCCCAGCTGCCGCAGGAGCAGCAGATTGGAACGGCAGGCGTCCACAGCGGCCTGGTCCGGTTGCCCCTGGCAGACAGCCATGCCATAGGCCGCCGAGGCCTCGGCTGAGGATCCCTCCAGCACCGCGAGGTCGCCAAGGCTGGCGAGGGTCTTGAAGGATGGGGCGCCCTGCCCACGGGCGGCCGCCGATCGGGCGGCGAAGCGCACGGCTCCGGAAAGGGTGCGCAACTGCTCCGCATCGCCGGCCCCATCGCTGGTCCCATCAGCGGCCCCATCGGCGGTCCCATCAGCGGCCCCATCGCCAAGATGGCGGGCCAGGTGCAGCAGGGTGAGGGCCTGGAGGCCCGCATCAACGTGGCTGGGATCGGCGCGGAATCCGTTGAGGAAATGGATCTGGGCCTGGTGAAGGGTGGGGAGGGCGTCGAATGCCAGCTGTTGCTGGCGCGCCGCGTCAAGGCCTGGGCGGCGCCAACTGGCCAGCCAGTCATCCAGCGCAACACGGCCAGCCCAGGCCCAGGTCTCGGCGTCCCTGGGGTGGGTCTCCAGCAGATGGGCGAAATAGTCTCTGGCCAGCTCTCTACTATGGCCCTGCCGCTGGGCCAGGGCCAACCGCCACAGGCATCGGCCCTTCTGGCGAAGGGCCGCCAGGTTGTCGGGGTCGATGCTGAGGCCGCGGTCGAGCTGCTCGATGGCG
>JBIIIX010000237.1:0-4785 GCA_044234415.1 Cyanobium sp. | reverse complement strand
GAAACAGTGGGCGGGCAGTCCCTCCAGCCGCACCGCCGCCGGATCCCGCACGGCGAAATACGGATGCAGCCCCAGGCTGAACGGCATCGGCCCGGTCGGCTCGTCCGCCGTGGCTCGGTGCTGAATCCGGGCCAGGATGGCGAGGGCTTGGGGCTCCAGCCGCAGCTCCAGCTCCAGCTGGAAGGCGAAGGGGAAGTGGAGCCGGCTGGCCGGGCTGTCGTCCAGGGCCATCACCACGCCGCGGCCATCGGCCAATGCCGCCACGCTCCAGGGCAGGTTGCGGGCGAAGCCGTGCTGGGGCATCGGGAAGGATCCCTGCCCCAACGGCAGCTGATCGCCGGGCAGGCCGCCGCAGATCGGGAAGAGAACCGGGATGCCGCCGCGCACCGAGAGGCGCGGATCCGCGAAGCGGTCGGCATCGAAATAGAGGCGTTCCTGGCCCTCGCAGAACCAGCCCGTGACCAATCCCCCCCGCTCGGGCACCAGCCGCAGCCGGTCGCCGCTGGCGGCATCTTCAAACTCCCAGGTGGCGGTGGGGGCGTCGCGGCGGATCAGCGGCATGGCCGTTCAGCGGGCTGCTCTGCCATTGTCCCGAGGAACGGAGCGCAGCAACCGCTCGCGGATCAGGAAGCGCCGGAATGGTTCGGCCAGCGAATGGCTGCCGGAGAGGCTGAGGTGGTTGGAGTCGGCATAGAGGGGCGTGCCATCGGCGCGGTGATGACGCACCCGGCCGTCGGGGCCGAGCAGCCAGGGAGTCGGGTCGAACACATGCACGTTGGCCAGTCCAGCCGCCGCTTGGGCCAGTAGGTCGCTGAGCCGGCGCTGGGAGGCGGCCGTGCGCTCGGCCGACGCCGCACAGCGCGAGCTGAGCTCGGCGCCCCGCAGGCGGCGACTCCAACCGCAGGCCTGGGGTTCGCGGGCCAGCACGGGCACGTCCTGCACGAGCACCAGGGCGATGTCCCGCTCCCCGAGCCGCCGGGCCCAGCCGCGCAGGTTCGCCAGCCAGACGCGGCGCAGGGTCTCGGCGTCGACGGAGCGGCCGCCCACGCTGACCCCCTGCACCGGGGTCTCGCCCAGTCCCAGATGGTGATACAGGAACTGGGAGAGCACCACCACATCGCCGGGGCGCAGGCGCTGCGTCAGTCGCTCCATTTCGGCGGCCGCAAAGGCCCGGCAGTCGTCATACGGCTGGTTTTGCCAGCTCGTCGTCAGCGTCGGATCGATCAGGCAGGCGCTCTTGAAGCTGAGGCTGAGCCGCTGGCCGCTGGTCCGGGTGGCCCGGTCGAGCATCGGCAGCAGGTGCTGAGCGTGGGAGTCGCCGATCACGGCGATTTCTCCCGCTCCAGGGCGCCCGGGGCGGGAGCAGCGCTCCAGGTCGGCGCGGTTGGCGGAGCCCCGGGCGCCAGGCGGCACGCCGCACTCGCTGTTCATCCGCGATCCCGGGATGGTGGGGTTGAGCTCGTTGATCCGCTCGGCAAACGGCACCGGATCGGGGTCGCTGCCGATGAATAGGCGGCCGCGGCCTGGGCCGGCGAGGCTGTCGATGCCGGCCCAGGTGGCCAGCAGGGCAACCACGGCCAGGCTGGCCTGCCAGGGGGTGGGCAGCACCAGGCGCCGCAGCGGCCGCTCCACCAGGGCCCAGGCCAGCAGGGCCAGCAGCAGGCTGAGGCCCAGGGCCAGCAGCTTCTGAGCCGGCTGATCGATGCCGATCGTCCAGCGTTGCAGGGTGATGACTGGCCAATGCCAGAGGTAGAGGGAATAGGAGATCAGCCCGAGGCCGATCAGCAATCGCTCCAGCCAGCGGCCTGGCAGGAAGCGGCCGGCAGGGTCGGTGCCGGCCCGCAGCACCAGCAGGGTGCCGGCCACCGCGGGGAAGGCGCCGGGGGCCGGAAAACCCTGGCCCTCCCGTGTGCCCACCAGGGCCAGCAGCAGCAGGGCGGCTCCGGCCAACCGCCAGTGTCGACCGCGCCCGTGTTTCCCCAGCAGACCGTTGCGTTCAGCCAACAGCAACAGCCCGCCGCTGGCCAGCTCCCAGAAGCGGCTGGGCATCAGATAGAAACCGGCGCTGGGCTGGCTGTGACTCCACCAGAGGCTGGCCAGCAGCGAGGCCAGGGCGAGCAGGCTGAGGAGTGGCAGGGTGCGGCGCCGGCTAAACCCGCAAAGGATCAGCAACAGCGGGAAGAGCAGGTAGAACTGCTCCTCAACCCCAAGTGACCAGGTGTGCAGGAAGGGGTTGAGCTTGGCGTCCTGCGCGAAGTAGTCGGTCTGGCCCAGCAGCTGGTTGTTGGACCAACCGAACAGGGCCTTGCTGGCGGTGACATAGGCGGGCCCACTGCCTCCGGGGGGCACCAGCAGGGCCACCGCCAGGGCAGTGAGGCCAAGGCAGGCCAGCAGGTTGGGCAACAAGCGGCGGATGCGCCGCAGATAGAACCCCCCCAGGCGGCGCCATGGTGGTTCGTGGCCATGGGCCAGCAACGAGCCGGTGACCACGTAGCCCGAGATCACAAAAAAAATGTCAACCCCGCTGAAGCCCCCCGGCAAGAGCCGGGAATCGAGGTGTGTGATGAGCACGGCCAGCACGGCGAGGCCGCGCAGGGCGTCGATGTCCGGCCGGTAACGAAAGGGTGTGGCGGAAGCGGCCGGCGGCAGGTCACCGGATCGGCTCACGATCCGGAGGGCGCCAGGCCTTGTTGGATCAGAAAGCGATGGAAGGGCTCCGCCAGCAGCCGGCTACCCGATACCGAAAGATGATTGGAATCCCAATACAGGTAACGGCCGTTGGCAAGGCGATAGTGAACCCGCCCGTCGCCGGAGGGATTGAGCAGCCAGGGTGTCGGGTCGAACACGTGCACGTTGTCCAGACCGGCAGCCGCGAGTTGCAGCGTGCGCAGCATGTTGGCGTGTATCGCGGCGGTTTCGGAGGCGGGCAGGGCGCAGGGAGAGCCTCGGCCCAAGCCGGGGATCGGTGGCTGCCAGCGGTCGCACGACACAATCTCTTGGGCCAGGGGCGGCACACTGGCCACCAACAGCAATTGAATGCCCCGGGGTTTCAGGCGGTCGGCAAAGCTGCGGATGTCGCTGATGAACCCCTCACGCACTTCCGTGGCCGATAGGCGGCGCCCATCGCGCAGGATTGGAGCTGGCTGGCCCCCAGCGGAGCGGTTGCGGGCGGAGAAGTAGTAGTTGAACGAGCCGGACACCACGATCACATCGCCGCGCTTCAGACGCTGCAAGCTGCGCTCCATCTCCCCGGCGATGAATTGGCGGCAGGGGTCATAGGGCTTGCCCCGCCACACCACGGTCATGCTGGGACTGAACAAGCAGGCCCCCTTGAAGCTGAAGCTGACCGCCTGGCCGGTTTTGTTGGTGGCGAGATCGAGCATCGGCAGCAGATGCTGGGCATGGGAGTCGCCGATCAGGAACAGCTCTCCAGCGCCGGGCCGGCCGGGCTTGCCGCAGAGGGCGAAATTGGTGCGCGTTGTCGCGCCGTAAGGCTTCCAGGCCTCGATCGTACAGTTAGGAGTATTGATGCCGGTGCCGGGGATGACGGGATCAAGGCGATGAATCAACTCCTCCGGCGGCACGGCATTGATGGCTGACCCAAGGAACATGGCTTGGCGATGTTGGTAATAAATTCGGTCCAGACCCATCCAGGTGAGGCCGAGCGCGGCGACCGCCAACAGGGTCTGCCATGCTGCCGGCAGCGGGTGGCGTCGCACCGGCCGCTCCACCAGCGCATAGGCGAGGCAGGAGAGCAGCACGCTGAGCAGGATCGCAAAGGCGTATTGCCAGGGCAGCTCCAGGCCAAGGCTGCGCCGCATCAGCGTGATGACCGGCCAGTGCCAGAGGTAGAGGGAATAGGAAAGTAGCCCGCAGGTCAGCAGGAAGCGCTCCAACCAGCGCGTCGGCAGGAAGCGCCCGTTCTCGTCCGTGCCCGCCTGGATCAGCAGCAGGGTGCCGAGCACGGCGGGCAAGGCCCCAGGTGCGGGGAACCCTTCCGTTTCGGAGCTGAACGCGAGAGCCAGCGCCAGGATCAGGCCGCCGGCCAGGCGCGGCCAGCGGCCTTGGGGCCAGTGCGCCGCCCAGCGACGGCGTTGGCTCAACAGCAGCGCTCCGCCCACCGCCAGCTCCCAAAAGCGACTGGGCATCAAGAAAAAGGCGCGCATCGGTTCCTGCTGGGTCCATAGCCAACAGAGCCCAAAAGAGAGCACCACCGTGGCGATCAGGAGGGGTAGGCTACGGCGGGCGCCAAAGCCGATCAGCACGAAGAGCAAGGGGAAGACAAGGTAGAATTGCTCTTCAACCCCGAGGGACCAGGTATGCAAAAACGGGTTGCGTTCGGCATCGCCATCAAAGTAATTATTGGCCGAAGATAGCAGGAAGTTGTTTGACCAGGCGAACAGGCTTTTGACGCCTGTCAACAAAAACAGTCCATTCTCGTAATGGGGGATCAGCATCGCAATCGCCACCGAGGTGACGCCGACGCAGAGCAGCAGGTTGGGCAGCAAGCGACGGATGCGGCGCAGATAGAATGTGCCCAGCCGCAGTAGCAGTGGTTCAGCCGAATGGTTCAGGAACGAGCCGGTAACCACGTAGCCGGAAATCACGAAGAAGATATCAACGCCAACGAAACCACCTGGCAACCAGCCCTTGTTGAGGTGAAAGATCAGCACCGCCAGCACGGCGACGCCGCGCAGGGCATCGATATCCGGCCTGTAGCGAAAGCGGGGGACCGGAGCAGCGCTCGGGCCCGCAGTGACCGGGGCGGCACTGCTGAGGACTGCG
>JBIIIX010000035.1:0-16916 GCA_044234415.1 Cyanobium sp. | reverse complement strand
ACACCTCCGGTGCCTCCAGCAGGGGCTTGAGGAAGGTGCCCAGGCTCAACCCCACGGTCACCACCAACGGCAACAAGACCAGGGCCGGCTTGGGCCAGGGCTGGAAATCCGGACGCATCAGCACGGCCGCGATCACCACCCCGTAGGGCGCCGCCGCCGCCATCCCCAGGGTCTGGCACAGGGTCCAGGTGAGAGCGGCCGCGAGCGCGACCCCCGCCACCAACCGCAGGCCGCGCAGGCCGTTGCCGCTCAAGATCGGCGCGCCACGCTTTGCAGCAGTCCCACCAACAGGCTGATCAGCAGCAGCGAAAACCAGAACCACAGCCGTGGCGGTTCGCTGCGGCTGCAGATGAACAACAGCAGCAAGCTGAGCCAGGGCCAGGGGCGTCGCCAGGGGGCGAGCAGCCGGGCGGCCAGGGTCTGGGAGCGCGGCGAGGAGCTGTCCGGAATGGGGGTCATGGGCGAGCGCCGCTGATCCAGCGCCAGAAGGGTGCCACGTAGCTGATCACCGAGCGCATCTCCACCTCCGCCTCCACCTCCGCGGGGGTGCGGCCTGGTAAGGGCTGGGCGGGCCCCTGCCCGCGGGTCCAGGCCAGGCCGGACGGGGTCGCGCCCCGCTCCAGCTCCACCACCGCCAGCACCAGGGGAGCGCTGGTGCGGCCCGGCAGCTGGCTGGTTAGATCGCCGCCCTCGCCGAAGGATTTCTGGCGAGCGCTGGCCATCAGGTTGGCGGCCTGCTCCTCGCTGCCCACCTGGGAGGCCACCTCCGCCAGCTCGACGCTTTCGCTCGAGAGGCGAATGATCCGGCCAGGCACGAGGCCGTAGCGCTGCTCGGCGCTGCCGTAGCTGTCGCGGCTGAGCAGCTGGGGATTGAGCTTCACCTCGGCGCCCACCCGTAGACGGGCCGCGTCGGCGGCGGTGAACAGCACCACCGCCTGGCGACCGCTCTGGGGGGAGGGCACGGCGATGTTGCCCAGCTTTTGTCCTGGCAGCACCGGCTGCCCCGGCTGCACCGCCACATCCAAAATCCGGCCGCTGACTGGGCTGAACACGTTCTGGCTCAACTCCAGGCTCTGCAGCCGGGCCTGCTGGGCCCGCAGCTCCGCCGCGTTGGCGCGCAGGCTTGAGCGCTGGGCCCGCAGCTGCGCCAGGTTGGCATCCACGGAGGCAACCTCGGCGCGATTGCGCAGCCAGAAATCTTGGGCGGCCACCCAGAGGGGGCTGTAGCGGGCGATCACCTCATCTTTGCGCAGGCTCTCCAGGGCCTTCAACTGGCTGGCCACCGGTTTGTTGGTGGTGGTGATCTGGTGGCGACGGGTGAGCATCGCCTGCTGCTGATCATCCAAGGCCTGATCCTGCACGCGCAGGGCTCGCATTTGTTGGGCCACGGCGGCGAGGCGAGCGGCGGTCACTGCGGGGCTGTCGGGCTCGATCGTGCCGCCACCGGGGGCGTTCTGGCCCACGCGGCTGAGGGTGAGCAACAGCTGGCCCTGGCGCACATTGCTGTTGGCTTGCACCAACAGCTGCTGCACCTCGCCCGGGCCGCGGGCGAAGAAGCCGCGCCGTGTTTCCGGCGGTGTCAACAGACCCATGCCGCGCACCAGCACGGGCACACCTGGGTGCACGGCCCAGAGCAGGCTGGCGCCCGCCACCAAGGCGATGGGCAGGCAGGAGTAAAGGCGCCAGAACAGGGAGGACGCGGAGGTGCTCATCTCGGATCTGGAGTGGAGGAATCGTATCGGTGATCGCCTTTAAGATCCGCCGCGAATCCGGAAACGCCAGGTGTTCGTTCTGCTCCGCAGCCGGATGGTCCAGCCCGTGCCACCCCGCTCGGGCTGTTGGTGGCTTCCTGCGGCCGCTGGCGCTGCGGTCGCCTGCGCCGCGCTGAACGGGCTGGCGTCCGCCGCCGTGTTGGCCCAGTCCGCCTGGCCCGGGCCGCCCCGGGGGGCCTTGAGCGGCGGTGCGCCGTTGACGCTCCAGCAGGTGCTCGAGCGGGGTCGAACGGTCTCCCTGGAGTTGACGCGCAGCCAGCGGCTCCTGGCCAGGGATCGCGCCCTGATCGACGTCAACGCCGCCGCCATGCGCCCGCGGCTGGGGTTGATCGGCATGGGCAGCTACACGGAGGTCGGCACCTCGGTGGGATTTCTCTCCAACCTGCCCACCCTGGGCGATCTCAGCCTGTCCCTGGGTCAAAACGGCTATGCGGTGCTCCAGAACACCTTCGGCAACCTGGGCTTGGTGCTGGATGTGAACCTGCTGCAGGGGCGCCAGAAAGCGGAACTGGCGGCAAGCCGGGCGGAGCTGGTGGCGAGCAGCGCCAGCCAGCGGGAGACCGAACGGCAGGTGCGCTTCAACCTGGTGAGCCGCTACCGCCAACTGCAGCTGCAGCAGGCCTTGCTGCCGATCTGGGAGCAGGCGCTGCTGGCCTCGAGCGCCCTGGAGCGGGATGCGGAAGCGATCCGCCGCGGCGGCTTGGCACCCCGGATTGATGTGCAGCGCAGCCGTGCCCTGCGGGCGAGCGACGAGCAGGGCCTGGCCCAGACCCGTGGCGAGGTGCTCAATCTCCGCCAGCAGCTGGCCGCCTTGTTGGATCTCCCCCCAGATGAGGCCCCCAGCGCCGCGGATCCGATTGCGCCGCAGCCCCCCTGGCCCCTGGATTTAGCCGCCACCCTGCAGCGGGGCCAGGGGGACAGGCCGTTGCTGCGGGCCCTGGAGGCCCAGCAGAACGCCCAGCGCCAGCAGGCGGCGGCGGCGCGGGCACTCATGCAACCCTCCTTATCTCTGTTGGTTGGTGGGGGCTACAGCGGCGACAACCTGGCGGTGCCGGTGCTCAACCAGGGGGGAGGTCTCTCCGGCCCCCTGGGAGGCGTGGCTCTTCCCTCCCAGCCGCTCAACGGCTCCCTTTCGGGCTCGTTCTACAACTGGGGAGCGGCCTTGCTGCTGCGCCAGCCCCTCTACGACGGTGGCCGCTCCAGTTCCGCGGTGGCGGCGGCCGATCGCCAACGGGAGCTGCTCGAGAGCGATGAGGAGCTGGCACGGCGCCGCATCCGCGAGGACATCAGCGCCGCCTGGGCGGGGCTTCAGACAGCCCCGGCAACGATCAACGCCGCCCGCACGGCGGTCCAGGCCGGTGAGCGGGCGCTACGTGATGCCCAGCTGCGCTATCGGGCCCAGGTGGAGACGATCACCGAGGTGTTATTGGTGCAGCGGCAGCTACAGGCGTCGCGGGCGGCCCTGGTCACGGCGCTGACCCGCCAGGCGCTGGATTGGGCGATCTTGGAGCGGGAGACCGAACCGGCGCCGGGTTCAGCCCCAGCGCAGGCACAGGCGGCAGGAGCGAATCCGATGGCGGCGACGACACGGGAGGACTCCCTCAGCGGCGCTCCTGGGCCGACTCCACAGGGGGCGGCGGTGCTGTCGAGCCGCTGGGATCGGGGGAGCTGAAGCGCGCCAGGACCAAACCCAGCACCACGGCGATGTAGATGGGGCCCAGCACGCTCAAGCTCATGCTCACCAGGCGTGCCAGCGGCGTGACTGGCGTGATGTCGCCAAACCCCACCGTGGTGAGGCAGACGAAGGCGTAATAGACCAGGCGGGCGAAGTCCGTTTCCCAGGGGTAGCCCACATCCGCCCCAGGCGGGGCGAGAGTTAGCGGCTGGCTGGTGATGTTGTCGCGGAAGCCACCGGGCATCGCCGACTCCAACACGCTGAGCATAAGCCCGCCGCTGAGCCCGAGCAACAAGTAGCCGGCCGTGGCTCCAGAGAGTAGGCGGGAGTCGATAACCTGCTCATGGGAAAGGCTGGAGAGCAGGCGCATCAAGCTCCAGCCAATGAACAGCACGTAGGAGGCAAGCAACAGTGGCGCACTGACGTTGATCAGCGCCGGTTGCAGCAACCAGACGATCTGGATCACAATGGTGAGGCCCGCCAGATAGCCATAGAAATGGCTGCTCAGCCGGGGAAAAATGCCCCGAGCGGAGTTGAGCCTGGCTGACAATCCGCGGGCCAGCAGCAACGTCAGCAGCAGGAAGCCCACATGGCTGAATCGCGTGGCGGGAGGCGGCAGGCACATCGCCACCGAGAGGAACAAGCAGAGCACCAGCAGCTGGCGATAGAAGGAATCCTGGGCGTGCAGGCGCGTCCGCTGTGGCTGCTGGGCGGCTGCCATGGCTCAGGGCTGGCCGGCCGTTGGCTCGCTGCTGGCGGCCTCGGAATGCTGCTGTTGCAAGCTGCGGCCTTCATCGCGACGCAACACCAGAACGCTCAGGGGCGGCAGGCAAAGGTCGAGAGAGTTCTCATAGCCATGAATCGCCCAGGAATCAGTGAACTTGCCACCCAGGTTGCCCAGGTTGCTGCCGCCATAGCGCTCACTATCGGTGTTGAACACTTCGGCGTAGTAGCCCGGTAGGGGCACGCCGATCCGATAGTGGGAGTGGCTTTGGGGCGTGAAGTTCGCCACCACGATCAGCCAACGACCACTGCCGCTGTCTCGACGCATGAAGCTGATCACGGAATGGCGACTGTCATTGCAATCGATCCATTGGAAGCCGTACTGGTTGAAATCATCTCCCCACAGGGCCCGCTCGGATTTGTAGAAAACATTCAGATCATCGACCATGCGCTGCAAGGCCTTGTGAGGCTCGTATTGCAGCAGCTCCCATTGGAGATCTCCCCAGACATTCCACTCCGAACGTTGACCAAACTCCATGCCCATGAAGATTGTCTTTTTGCCAGGATGAGTCCACATGTAGGCCAGCAGGGCGCGGACATTGGCAAATTTCTGCCAGTCATCACCGGGCATCTTGTGTAATAAGTTGCTCTTACCGTGTACCACTTCATCATGGCTAAGTGCCAGCATGAAGTTTTCGGTGAAAGCGTACCAGATCGAGAAGGTAACGTTATTTTGGTGGAACTGACGGAACCATGGATCCAATTCAAAATAATCGAGCATGTCATGCATCCAGCCCATGTTCCACTTCAGATTGAAGCCAAGACCACCGATGTCCGTAGGCTGGGTGACCATTGGCCAGGTGGTGGATTCCTCGGCGATCGAGAGGGCGCCAGGGAAATATTGAAACAGCACATAATTTGCCTGCTGTAGGAACTTCACGGCCTCGGTGTTTTCGCGACCGCCATGTTCGTTGGCGATCCATTCGCCATCGGGGCGCAGGTAATCGCGATACAGCATCGACGCAACCGCATCGACACGGATGCCGTCAATATGGAACTGATCGAACCAGTAGACGAGATTGGCCACCAAGAAGTTGCGCACTTCATTGCGGCTGTAGTTGAAAATGAGTGTGCCCCATTCCTTGTGCTCACCGATGCGCGGATCGGCGTGTTCATACAGATGCTCTCCATCAAAGAAGGCGAGGCCGTGGGAATCCTTGGGGAAGTGTCCAGGCACCCAATCGAGAATGAGGCCCAGGCCTTCCTCGTGGCAGCGATCCACAAAGGCACGGAATTCGTCGGGGCTGCCAAAACGACTCGTGGGCGCGTACCAGCCCGTGACCTGATACCCCCAAGACCCATCGAATGGAAACTCCGAGATCGGCATCAGCTCAATGTGCGTGAAGCCGCGGGCCTTCACATAGGGGATCACCCGATCGGCCAGTTCTGGATAGGTGAGAAAGCGTGCTCCTGGCTTGAGGTCAGCGGCCGGAACCGGGGGGCGCAGGCTGCCATCAGCGTCCCGGTAGGGTTCATCGGCGGAGGCATGCATCCAGCTGCCGAGATGCATCTCGTAGACGGATACCGGCTGATCGAGGGGATTGCGACCGTCGCGTTCCGCCATCCAGGTGCCATCACTCCACTGGTACGTGTCGAGCGGCCAGACCACCGAACCATGATTGGGTCTCACCTCATGGCGGAAGCCATAGGGATCGGCTTTTTGATAGCAGTGTCCCTGCTGGGTGCGAACCTCATATTTGTAGATCGCGCCGATCTCCAGGCCGGGAATGAACAGCTCCCAGCAGCCACCAAGGCGGGACTGCATTGGATGTAGGCGACCGTCCCAGCCGTTGAAATTTCCCAACACGGACACGCTGCGGGCGTTGGGAGCCCAGAGACAGAACTGCACACCGGCGACGCCCTGCCGCTCGCAGACATGGGCGCCCATGCGTTGCCAGATGTGGTGATGGTTGCCCTCCGCGAACAGATGGCGATCCAGCTCACCCATCCATTCGTCTCGGAACGCCCAGGGGTCGTGTTGGTCGTGTTCGATGCCGCCGCGTCGAATGCGCAGACGGTAAAAACAACCGGGATCGCGATCCAGCTTCCGCTCGAACACCCACGGATGGTGCGGTGTTTCCATCGGCACCGGCGCGGAATGTTCATCTTCCCCCGATATCCACTGCACCCATTCGGCGTCCGGCACCCAAGCGCGCACCACCCAGCCTCCTTCGGGCAGGGGTTGGGGACCCAGCACCGCGAAGGGATGGTCATGGCGACACTCGGCCAGACGCTGGGCGTCTTCGACCATCCAGTCGAGGCTGGAGATGGGCATGGGATGGGCTGGGATGCAATCACGGGAGCTTACGGCGCCCGTCGCAAAGCTCCTGCCTGGACCCGCTTGGGGCTGGGTCAGTCAGCCAGCCGCCCAAGGGGAGGGGCGCAGCTGGTTGCTGGTCGCCCGGGCCGGTCGCCGCTGCTGGACCTGCCGCTGCTTACGGCGCAGGTGACGGCGGATTGGGGTTTGTCGGAAAATCGACGCCGGTGATTTCGTTTCGACTGTTGAGAATCACGAACAAGTTGTCGCTGATCCGGTTGAACTCCGTGTTGACCAGCACCAACCGGGCATCGGCGGTGTTCTCGGCCTGAAACGACTTGCGCACCCGCACGAAGTTGCCGGTAAGCCTTTGCAGGTTCTGCCACTTACCCTGAAGCTTGGCTGGCGAAACCTCGGCCTGCATTTTGGAACTCAGGAAACTGCTGGCCAGCACGAAGCGACCCTGGCCGAGGGCTTCCACGAACTGTTGCGCCACCTTGGCGGCCGGTAGATCCGTGGCATCGTAGTGGTAAGCCTCCAGCAGGCCATTGGCGTCAATGGCCATCGCCAACTGCCGCGCTCCAGCCGCCGTCACCAGGTTGACCTCAACGATGCTCGATTCCATTCCGGGCACCACGGCCGTGATCGTCCAGCGCAACAACTTCGGCTGGCGCGCCATGTGGCTCTGAACCATGGCGGGGCTTGTCATTTTTTGCAGCCGGGGGGCGAACTGGGCGTAGCGGGTGTTGGCATCGCCGTCGCGCAGGGCCTGCAGCACCTTCTCCGCCGCGGCCCGGGCTCGCTGCTCAATCACCGCCGCCGGCAGCTGCACCGATCCTTCCCTGGCCGAACCCGCTGGCGCCGCGGCCTGGGCCCGAACCGCGCTGCCAGATCCCGACAGCAGGACCGCGGCGACGAGAAGGAGTGCGCTGCGGCGGAAGGTCGTCAGGTGTGGCGGCATGAATGGCGCTCGGGTCGATTCAGTTTGCCCCAAACATCGAAGAGATCCAGAGGCGGGCGGCACCCAGGTCGAAGCTCAGGGTGATCTGGCGATGGGCGGGGCTGACGGGCCCCGCCCAGGGGTTGCCATCGCCGGGGTTCACACCGATCTGGGGCCAGGCTGCCGCCGCCAGCGCGAGGCGCAGGCGCTGCCCTGGCTCCAGCTCACGCAGCATGGGCTGCAACTGCAGCCGCCGCCGCCGCAACCGCAGGCAGTGATCACCCAGAAAGCGGGCCACGCCGGTGCTGACCTGCCAGGCCCGGCCATCGGCCGTCAGGAGCGAGAGGGCGGCGCAAAGATCAAAGCCCGGCTGGTCGGCCTGAACAGCGATCACCAGCTGGGGGATGCCCTCCAGGCGCAGGGCTTCGCTCAACGGTGCGCTGGTGAAGCAGGCCACATCGGCGCGGCGGTCGAGATCCTCACGGGCGACCAGGCCGGCCTCCAGGCCCAGGTGGCCACCCCGGCCGGGCACCGGCCGCCAGGGATCGTGCACCAGCGCGAGGGGCAAGTCCGCGCGTCGGGCCAGCACAGCTGCCGTATCCCCGGGCTCTATGGGTCCGCGGTCGGCGGCGGTGCGTTCGGGGCGGGCTGCCGTGACGGCGAGAGGGTTCGATTTGGGCCTCCGCGATCGCCAACTGGCCTCGGCCACCAGGCGGCCTTCATCGCAGCGCACCGCCGCCAGGCCAGCGCTGCGCAAGCGCCAGGCCAACGCTTGCGGCGCTGTTGGCGGCTGCCAGGCACCGTCCTCACCGACTTGAAGGGCGCAGCGGTGGATGAGCTGTTGGGGATCCAGCAGTGGAGGCGGCGTGGCCAGCACGATGGAGTTCCGCTTGCGCTCCGCCAGAGTGGGTTGCACGGGCGCCCCCTCTGCCTCAGGGGCCGCCGGCAGGACGGCGTTCCCGGCGGAGCCCAGATGGGCACGGAAAAAGGCCAGTTGCAGCTGGTCCACGCCGCCGCGCCAATCCAGATGGGTCCAGGCGCCGATGCGCAGCCAGGGCTGCCCCCCGGCGCGCCTGGCGCGTCGCCAGAGATCGAGGCTGCCGCGCAGATGGGGGTCATGCCAAGCGGCGATCACCAGCATCGGGCGTCGCAGCAGCTCCGGCGCGACCCCATGGCGTCGCCAATCGCTCCCCCGGCGCGGATCGCGCCGCAACCAGCCCATCCCCATCCCGCCGGGGTCATGGCGTTGCAACAGGTGGAGGCCATCGCGCAGAAACACCCCTGTCTCCAAGCTGGCGCGGATCTGTTGCCAGCCCTCCGCGTCGCCGCGGCGGCGGCAGCCCTCGGCCGCCAGCTGCAGCGCCCAGCCCAGTCCTAGGCCCCACCAGTGGGCGCCGCCCTCGCTGGCCCAATGCAGCCGCTCATCAAGCCCGCAACAGGCCGGTGCCAGGCAATCGGGTAGCGGATCCTCGCGGCCGTGGGCGATGGGTTTGGGGGCACTGGCGCCCGGGTCGATCAACAGCTGAGTTAGGCCTTGATAGGAAAACCCATACAGGCCCACCTTGCCGTTGGCACCTGGTAAACCCCGGGCCCAGCGCACCGCATCCGCCCCGTCCCTGGCCTCCTGTTCAAAGCCAGCAAATTCACCCTCCGAAGCGCCGCGACCGCGCACGTCCTGGATCACCACCAGAAACCCGTGGGCGGCATACCAGGAGGGATGGGCGTAGGTGACGGTGGACGCGATGGCGCGGCCATAGGGCTGGCGCATCAGCAGCACCGGCGCGGGGCCATTTTCGGCGGGCCTCCAGAGGCGACTGGCCAGACGGACGCCGTCGCCGCAGGCCATCCAATGGTCTTCGGGAGCTTTCACTCAGCGGGTGTCAGGGCAGTGCAAGCCGATGACGTAAGTGATCAGGACTTCGGCATCGACAGCGCTGAGGCCCTGCTTGGCCGCGACCTCGTCGATCGAGCGCTTCGAGGTGGCGGAAACCCCTTCGGCATTCAGTTGGCTGAAGCGGGCGCAGTAACTTCGCGCCAGTCCCGGATTGCTGCGCACTTGCTCAAGCAGGGCTGACGCGGCAAGCGCTGGTGTGGGGCTGTTCGAGAGCGGCAGGCCGGCGGCCAGGGCCAGCAGGGAAACGACCAGCAGCCTGGACGGCCCTTGGGCAGCGGCATGTGGTCGAGGGATCATCGTCAGCTGACGCAATTCCTCCACTCAAATCAGTGGGCCTAAATCCCCGCAGCCAGGCTGGGTCACTTCCCGAGGCGACCGGATCACGGCGGGGGATCTCCGTACCGCTGGCCCATGGTCTGTAAAGCCGACCCATGGCCTGTAGCGCCGGCTTCAGGCCTGGGATGGGGCCCCTTTCGGCGATGGCGATCGATGGATCGCGGCGCTGGAGGGCGCAAGCTCCTGCCATGTTCGGCCGCTGCCGCCCGCCCTCGCTCTGGGGTGCAGGGCGAGAAACAGCTCCGGCTGCTGGGATAACCCCGGTGCTCGGATCAACCGACGCGAGCCTGATCGAGGACGTTCAGCGTTCGATGCGGATGCTGCCGGTGGCAAGGTTGCGCTGGGCTTCGGCCAACACAACGGGTTGGGAAGCGCCGGAAGCGGCCGGCTCCAGCCGCCTCAGCCGCACCCGCACCACGCCGCCATCACCGCCCCTGCCAGAGCCGCGCAGGTTGCGGGCCACTTGCTCCACCGTGGGACCGAAGGCTTCGGGCGCCAGGTCGGGTGGCGCCGCGGCTACCACCAGGGCATCGCCGTCGTCGAACACCACCGGCACGCTGACCGCGCCTTCCACCCGCACCCGCGGGACGTAGCTGAAGGCGAAGGCGGCGCAGGAGATCGCCAGCAGCAAGGTGAAGCTGGTGATGCCCACCAGGCGGAAGCGCACGCCCCATCGGGCGAGGAAGGCCACCACCGTGGCCAGCAGCAACAGCCCGCCGGCCACGCCCAAGGCTTCGCCGGCCCGCAGCAGGATCGGATCGCCATTCATGGGGGCTGGTGCATCGGTTCGAAGTCCTTATATTGCGTCGGCGCACGGTGGTGACAGTCCGAGGGGGATGACGTTGCTGCCGGCCTCCGGGTCTAGTTCTGACCCGCCGAGCCGGCCAGGGCAGGTCGGCCCCAAACGACCAAGGCTGCCGCTGCCCCTGCCGCAGCCACCCCGACCCCCTACGGGTGCGCTGCTGCGCGGCCTCCTGCTGGCGGCCGGCGCCACGGGCTTGTGGTTCGGTGCCGACCGCATCCTGGCTCGCCTCTACGACCTGCAGCGTCCCAAGCTTGAACGGCAACTGGGCCAGTTGCTGGGTCATCCCTTGCGGTTGGGAGCCTTTGAGGGACTCGGCCCAATGGGCTTGGAGGTGGGTCCCAGCGAGCTGCTGCCCATCCCAACCGACCGCTCCCGGGTCGCGGCCGGGGGGGTGCGGCTGCGCCTCGATCCCCTCGCCAGTTGGCAGCTGGGGGGACCGGTGCTGCAGCTCGATCTGCTGGATGCGCGGGCTGATCTGCGGCGGGACGCCACGGGTCGCTGGTGGCGCCCGGGTCAGCCGCCGGCCGGCAAGCCCAGTCCGCTTGACCTGACCGTGAATCTGGTCGGACCGGCCAGTTTGCGGCTTGAGGACAACCGCCCCAACCTGCCAGTGCAGACCCTGCGGCTGGGCGGTTCGCTGCAACTGCGGCCCGATCGCCAGCGACTGGGGTTGCAGTTGCGGATTGGACGCGGCGATGGCCCTGGCCAGGCGATTGTGCGCGCCGGAGGTCGCTGGGGGCCCCAACGCGGTTGGGCCCAGCTGCGGTTGGCCCAGTGGCCCCTCACCTCCCTGCTGCCCCTGGCTGGCGTCCCGGTGCGGCAGGCCCTGCCGGCGAACGCCAGGCCAGCTGCGGGTCCCGCGCCCCTCGACCTGCAGGGGAGGCTCAATGCACGGCTGGACCTGCAGCTGAGCGACGGTCAGCCCCGTTGCCAGGGGGAGGCGAGGCTGGAAGGACTGCGCTGGCAGCCCGGGCCGGGCCGCGGTCCGTTGCGCATGGCCGAGCTGCCGATCCGTTGCCGGGAGCGCCAGCTGGAACTGGCCGCGGCCCCTTGGCGCTTCGGCGACTGGAGCGGCCAATTGCGGGGGCGGATCGGCGCCGACCGACGCTTCAGCCTTGAGGTTCAGTCCGCCACCCCCGCCCAGGCCCCACGCCTCGGTCCACTCCAGCTCCGTCTCACGGGACGGCTGTTGGCCGATGGGCTAGGCGACGGCCGCCTTGATCTGCGAGGCCCGCACACCGCCCTTCGGCTGGACGGGCAGGTGGGTCGCACGATCCGGCTGAGCGGCCCCTGGAGCGTCGATGGGGCGGCACTGGCGGGGAGCCAATGGCCCAGCTGGCTGACCAACCCCCGGCTCAGCGGCAGCTTGGCCTTGGCGGGCAGCCCCCAAGCCCCCCAGCTCAGCCTGCGCCTGGGCCAAAGCCAGCAGCGCGTGCTGGGACCCTGGCAGGCGCTGCTGCGCTGGCAAGCCGGCCGCCTGGAGCTGGAGAGCTTTCGCTCCCGTGATCTTCAGGCCAGTGCCAGCCTGCCGCTGGCGTTGGCGTCCTCCGGCTTGGCCCTCGGCCCGTTGCAGGCCCGGCTGCGCCTCGACGACCTGCCGCTCTCGCGCCTCAATCCGCTGGTGGGAACCAAGCTGGTGGGGCGGCTCACGGCCGTCGGCGATCTGGTAGGGCCGTTGAACGACCTGCGCCCCGATCTGGCCCTGCGGTTGCAGGCCCCAGGTGCGGGCCCGTTGCGGTTGCAGGAGAGCTGGCGGGGCCACCTGCGCAACCGCGACATCAGCCTGCAACCGGAACAACCGGCGCTGTCGGGGCAGTTGCTGGCGCGGCTGAATCCGCGTTGGTTGCCCGAACGGGTGGATCTCAGGCGGGGGGAGGGGATGCTGCGCCTAAACGGCAGCCCCCAGCGCTTCCGCTGGCAGGCCCAGAACATCTCCTTGGAGGGGCTCAGCCTGGCCCTGGGCCCCCGCGCCATCCCGCGGCCGCTCAACGGGGTGTTGGGGGGGGCAGGCACCCTGGATCTCCAGCCCCTCAGCTTCCAGGGCAGCCTGCGGCTGGACAAACCAGAACTGCTCGGCATCAGCGCCGCTGGCCTGAAGGCCGAGGTGCTGTACGACGACCGGGACTTTCAGATCCGGGGAAAAGTGCAGCCTTTCGGAGGCGGTCTGGTGACGATGCGCCTGCTGGGCCACTGGCGCGGTCCTCTGCAGGCGGATTTCGAGGCCCGGGGGATCTCGGCGGTGCCCTTCCGACAGGGCCATGGGGCCTGGAATCTCTGGCGCGGACAGCCAGCGCCGCGGCGGGGCACCGCCGCTGACCTCGGCAGCCTGGCGATCGACACGCTCAGCGAGAGCCTCCAGGATCAGCTCAGGGCCCTGGATGCTGCCCGCCTGAAGGTGCAGGCCCGGGACAACGATGCCCAGCAGCGCGCCAGGCAGGACCTAACCCGCCATCTGCAACTCCTGCTCGATGCCGATCTCCGGTTGAAGGGTCCGAACCTGAGTCAGCTGCAGGCGGATCTGACTGCCCGGGCGCACGTTTGGCTCACCCGCGGGGATCGCGACCTGGCCCTGGCCCAGGCCCCCTTGGAGCTGCGTCTGGAGGGTCCGCTGCAGAACGGCGGCGGCAGCTTCGGGTTGACGGGGGTGACCTTTGCTCTGATCAGTTTGCTGACGCCCGTGCCCGAGCCTCTGCGTGGCACTCTCGCCCTCACGGGGCGTTACCGGCTGGGGGGCAAACGGCCCGAACTCGAGGTGGATCTGGATCTCAGCGATGGTTCTCTGGGCGACCAGAAGCTGGCCCTGGAAAAGGGTCAGGTGTCGTTGCAGGGGGATGCGTTGCGGATCGATATGGCGCTGCGGGCGGCGGGGGCGGCCAACAGGGTGCTGCTGGCGGGCCGCATTCCCCTCGACCCCCAACAGGATGGTCTGCTGCTGCGGATGTCGAGCCGCGGAGACGGTCTCTGGTTCCTGGTCAACAGCAGGCCCGAAGCATTCGCATGGACCTCCGGTAGCACCGATCTGCAACTGCTGGTGCGGGGCAGCCTCAGCGAACCGCTGGCCAATGGGTTCCTGCGGTTGCGCGATGGCACCTGCAGATTGTTCAACCAGTCCATGCGCGGCGTGGACGGCACCATCCTGTTCGATTTCGAGCAGCTGCTGGTGCAGGATCTGCGCGCCAATGTCGGCGCTCGCGGGCGGTTGCGCGGCGATGGACGCATCGGTCTGGTGCGCCCCCTGGGCGAAGCGCCGAGCCTCAAGCTGCGGCTGGAGGACGTGCCGTTGGATCTCGGCCGGCTCAAGGCGATCGGTGCCGGTCTGGTGAGCTTTGGCGGCAGTCTCACCGCGCCGGAACTGGGCGGCCAGTTCAGCATCGCCAACGGCACGATCGACGCCAGTCCCGCCCAGATGGAGCCGATGGCGAACGCCAAAGGTCAAGGGAAACGCGAGGCGAAGGGCAACGGCAACGGGGAAGGCAAGGGAAGCGGCGCTAAGCCGTCGACACCGACCAACCTCAACGGCCTGCTGGAAGCCAAGTGGGACTTCAAGGAGCCCCTGGTGCTGCTCGGGACCACGGCCCAGTCCAGTCTCGCTGAGTCGCTTGGCGAGGCGATGCCGCAGGCGCCCTGGATCAGCTTTGACCGGCTGAGGTTGCGCTTCGGGCCCAACCTGCGGGTGGTGATGGGCCGCATCGCCAACTTCCGCAGCGCGGGCCTGATCACCGTGAGCGGCCCCCTAGACGCTTCTTTACGGCTTTCAGGCGTGATGCGCCTGCTGGGGGGGCGGCTGAACCTGTTCACCACCAGCTTTAGCCTTGATCCAGATACGCCCAACGTGGCGGTGTTCACCCCGTCCCTGGGGTTGGTGCCCTATCTGGACATCGCCCTGCGCACCCGCGTGGCGGACAGCCTCGACCTCTTGCTTCCTACCAGCACCACCCTGGGCCAGGCCTCAATCACCGGCATCGACCCGACCGCTGGCTTCTCCTCCTTTAGCCAGATGAAGCTGGTGCAGGTGATCGTGAGCGTGAGTGGCCCCGCCGATCAGATTGCCCAGAACCTGAAGATGCGCAGCAGCCCCCCGCTATCTCAGGAGCGGCTGGTTGCCCTCATCGGTGGCAACTCCCTGGCCGGGCTCACCGGTGGTGCCGCGGGCGCCGCCTTGGCCACCGCCGTCGGTCAGACGCTGCTCTCGCCCCTGCTGAGCTCCCTTGGCGACGCGTTTGGGCAGCGGGTCAGCCTGGCGATCTATCCGAGCTATGTGAACCAGGCGGTGAACAACCAACCGGTGAGCACCCAACCGGCCAGCCTGGGGGTCTTTCCGAGCTCCGTGAATCTGGCGCTGAGCAACCAGCGTGGTGTTGCCGCGCCCCAGCGCACTCCGCCCCAGCTGGTGCTGGCCACCGAGGTGGGCTTCGACGTGACCAACCGCATCAAGGCGTCCGTCCTGGCGGCACCGAACCGTTCCGATATCCCCTCCCAGCTGACGTTGAACTACAAAGCATCCGAAACGTTCAGCTTCGAGACCTCGGTGGACACCCAGGGCGCCCTAGGGGGACAGCTACAGGTGTTTTTCCGTTTCTGAGCCGCCGCCATGATCGCCGCTGAACCGTTGGCCGCTACCCAAGCCTCCCTCGCTGCGCCGCCCGCAGCCTCCGATAGGCGTGCCGCCTCCGCATCGCGGGCTGCGCCGCGCCAGCTGATCGGCGTCGACCTCGGAGGCACCGCGATCAAGTTGGTGCGCTGCGACCCCGATGGCGCCATCCAGGCGGAATTACGCCTCGACACCCCTTCGCCGGCCCTGCCCCGCACGGTGAGCGCGGCACTGGTGGCGGCGATTCAGCGGCTGGATCCCGATCGGCTGGCCGACCGGGTGGGCATTGGCCTGCCGGGGCCCAGCGATCGGCTGGGCCGGGTCGCCAGGCTGGCGATCAACCTGCCGCAGTGGCGAGAGGTGCCGCTGGCCGACTGGCTGGAGCCGGAGCTGGGGCGGCGGGTGGTGCTCGCCAACGATGCTGATTGCGCTTTGCTGGGGGAGGCCTGGTGCGGAGCTGCCCGTGGCTTCGACGATGTGCTGCTGCTGACCCTTGGCACCGGCGTCGGTGGGGCGGTGTTAATCGGTGGCAAGCTCTACCGCGGCCATGCCGGCGCCGCCGCTGAACCCGGCCTGATTTGCGTAGACCCCCATGGGCCGCCATGCCACAGCGGCAACCGCGGCTCCCTGGAGCAGTACTGCAGCCTGCGGGGCCTGGCGCGGCTGAGTCCCCTCTCCCCTGAGGAGCTCTGCCGCCGGGCGGCCGCCAGCGATGCCGAAGCCCAGGCGGTGTGGGATCGCTACGGCCAATGGCTCGGCATTGGCCTCAGCTCGCTGATCTATGTGCTCACCCCCCAGCGGGTGCTGATCGGCGGTGGCTTGAGCGAAGCCTGGCAGCACTTTGGGCCGGCGCTGCGGCGCGAGGTGGAGCAGCGGGTGCTGGACGTGAGCCTTGAGGGAGTGGAGATCCGCCGTTGCGCGTTGGGCAATGCCGCTGGCCGTCTCGGGGCGGTGCGACTGGCGTTAGAGCGGTTTGCCGGCTGGGAGGATGGTCCCATGACCCAGCCCGCCAACCAGCCCCGCGAAGCCCCTCCTGCGCCACTCCAGGAGCCCCCGCCCGTGGAGGCTGTGCCGGAGCCAACGCCAGAACTGCTGGCCCGGGCGGCGGCGGTCCGCCACGCCGCCATGGCCCTCGGCCAACTGGCGGATGGCGAGCGTCAGGCCGCCTTGCGGGCGATGGCGGAGGCGCTGGAGGAGGAGGAGCAGGCGATCCTGGCGGCTAACCGAGCGGATCTCGAAGCGGCTGCCGCGGAGCCGCTGGCTCCAGCGCTGGTGGCGCGGCTGAAGTTGGATGCCGCCAAGCTCGCCAACGCGATCGAGGGCATCCGCCAGGTGGCCGAGCTGGAGGATCCGGTCGGCCGTCGCCAGTTGCACACCCAGCTTGATGAGGGCCTGGTGCTGGAACGGCGCACGGTGCCGCTGGGGGTGCTGGGGGTGATTTTTGAGGCCCGGCCCGATGCCGTGATCCAGATCGCCTCGTTGGCGATCCGCTCCGGGAACGGGGCGCTGCTCAAGGGTGGACGGGAGGCGCAGCGCAGCTGCGGCGCCATCCACGCGGCTCTGCGGCGGGGACTGGCGGCCAGCGCGGTGGATCCGGCGGTGCTGGAGCTGCTCACAAGCCGGCAGGAGAGCCTGGGCCTACTGCGGCTGGATGGCCTGGTGGACCTGATCATCCCGCGAGGCTCCAATGCCTTCGTGCGCTTCATCCAGGACCACACCCGTATCCCTGTGTTGGGCCACGCCGATGGCATCTGCCATCTGTATGTGGATCGCAGCGTGGACGAGCGGCAGGCCCTGCGGCTGGCGCTCGACAGCAAGACCCATTACCCGGCCGCCTGCAATGCCATCGAGACCCTGCTCGTG
>JBIIIX010000236.1:0-4789 GCA_044234415.1 Cyanobium sp. | reverse complement strand
GGCAAGGAATTCGGCCAGCTCGCGGTTGAGACCCTGGCGCTGGCTGATATCGCCGGCGTATCGCTGGCGGAAGAATCCATCGGGCAGGGCGAGCACGTGGGCCTCGAACTCCTGCGCGCCGCGACTCTCCAGGCGATGGCGGAGATGGCGGATGCCCAGCTGCTGCAGCTGCCCGCCGATCGCCTGCACCACGATCGTGAGGGCCATCGCCCAGAGCATCGGCTTGAGCCAATGCCGCAACGCCGATCCCCACACATCATCGATGTAGATCTGCGTGAACACCGGCATCGCTAGCTGGGGCACGAGCAACAGCAACCCTGCCAGCACGGTGAACGCGGCCGCCCGCCACTCCGGTGCCAGCCGCCGCAACAGCAACCCCCAGGCCAGGGGCGGGCGGCCGCCACGGCGGAACCCGGGGCCGGGGCGCATCTCCAGCACCACCCCGGTGAACCCGGCGCTGAAGGCCTCCAGGCTGAGCCAGCGCGGACCGGTGGCCGGATCGTTGAGGGCCACGCGGTTGCCGCGGAAACCCTCCAGCACCAGGAAATGGTTGAACTCCCAGAACAGGATCAGCGGCATCCGCTGGCGGCGTAGGGCGGCCAGATCCAGGCGGAATCCCTTGCCCTCCAGCCCGTAGAGCTGGGCGGCGCGCACCAGGCTGGCGGCATCGCTGCCATCGCGGCTGACGCCGCATACCTGGCGCAGCTCCAGCAACGGCACCACCCGCCCGTAGTGGCGCAGCACGATCGCCAGGCAGGCCGCCCCGCATTCGGCGGCCTCCATCTGCAGAACGGTGGGGGTGCGGATGCGTCGCGCCATCGCCCTGCCCCTCAGTAGATGCCCGTGATGTCCCGCAGCAGGGGAATCACGTAGGAGATCGGCTGGCGGTGCTCCACCAGCACCGACACCTCGGTGCTGGTGCCCGGGGTGAGGCGCAGGTCGGGGCCGGGGCCGCCGCCCCAGTGGTAGCCGCTGCGGGTGGCCGGATCGCGCTGGAGGCTGGTGGTGGCCTCGATCAGCGGCTCGTTGCCGGCGCTGCCCGCCGGCTGCACCGTCTGCACCAGCGACTCCAGGCCGAGGCGCTGCCGCAATCCCTCGCGGCTCACCGGCAACGGGCGCAGGCTGAGGATGCGGCCGCGGATGCCGCCGTGGCGTTGCGCCTTGGTGGTGGTGGGGGTGATGCGCACGATCTGGCCGGGCTTGAGGCGCTTGCCGTCCTGGCTGGCGAAGTAGGCGAGGCTCACCAGCTCTTGGCGCCGGTCGCGGCGATCGAGGGAAAACAGGGTGGTGCCGGGGTTGACCACCGCGCCCGGCTGCACCAGCTGCTCCACCAGGCAGCCGGCCACCGGCGAGTGCACCCACGCGCTGCGCTGGTATTCGCGCTGCTGGCGAGCCAAGGCCAGGGCCTCGTCGTTGATGCCCTGGCGCCGCTGCTGCGCTTCCGCCAGCTGCTGGCTGTCGATGCGCTGCAGCTGGCGCTCCTTCTCGCTGAATGTTTCCTCGGCGATGGCGCCGGTGCCGCGGAAGGGCAGGAGCCGCCGCAGATCGGACACCGCCAGCGCCCGCTCGCGGCGGGCCTGGAGGGTGGCGAGATCGTCTTCGCTGCGCAGTTGGCGCAGGCGGCGTTCGGCCGCCTCGATCGAACCGCGCAGGGAAACCAGATCGATGCGGGCCAGGGGCTGGCCAGCCTGCACGCACTCGCCCTCACGCACCAGGATCTGCTGCAGCGGCCCGCCGCTGGGGCTCTGCACCGGCAGCAGGGCCTCAGGCAGCAGCAACACCCCCCGCCCCTGGATCCGCACCGGCACCCGCCCCACCACCGACCACACGCCGATGGCGGCGGTGAACGACAACAGACCGAGCAGCAGCGCCCACAGGCTCGGGCGCAGCAGCGGCAGCGGTTGGTCGAGCTTCTCGGGGGAGGTGTGGGCCTCCAGGGCCTCCGGACGGAAATCGATCATGCGCCCTCCTCGCCCCACTGGCGGCGCATCAGGCGGGCGAACGGTCCTTCGGCGGCCACCAGCTCCTCGAAGCCCCCCTCCTCCACGATGCGGCCCGCCTCCAGCACCACGATCCGATCAGCGTGGCGAATCGTGCTCAGGCGATGGGCGATCACCAGGCGGGTGAGGCCGAGCGGCCGCAGCTGGCGGCTCACCTCCGCCTGGCTGAGGTTGTCGAGGGCGCTGGTGGCCTCATCGAGGATGAGCAGGGCAGGCTGGCGCACGAGGGCGCGGGCGATGGCAAGCCGCTGGCGCTGCCCCCCCGAGAGGTTGCCGCCCCCCTCCGACACCAACGTGTGCAGCCCCATCGGCAGCGCCTGGATGTCGGCGGCGATGGCCGCCTGGACCGCGGCGGACCACACCTGCTCGGTGGTGACCGAGGCGCCGCCGGCGATCACCTCCCGCAATGTGCCCGCGAGCAATGCCGCGTTCTGGGGCACCACGCCGATCTGGCGGCGCACCCGATCGAGGCGCAGGCGCTGCAGGGGGCGTCCATCGAGCAGGATCTCGCCGTGCTGGGGCTCCTCCAGCCCGAGCAGCAGCCGCACCAGGGTGGATTTGCCGCTGCCAGAGGGGCCCACCACCGCCACGTACTCCCCGGGCTGGAGATGCAGGCTGAGATCGTCGATCACCCAGGGCCCCTGGTCGCTGTAGCGGAAGCGCACCGCGTCAAACGCCACCCCACCCCGCAGGCGCCCGGGATCCTGGCGGGCGGGATCGGCCGATTCCGCTGCGGCGTCCAGGATCGGCCGGGCCCGCTCCAGCAGCACGGGCAGCTCGAACGCCTGCACCATCAGCCCGGCGCTGCTCACCACCGCCCCGAGGAAGGTGGTGAAGGCGGAGAAGAAGCCGAGCAGTTCGCCCACGTTCGGGGCCCGCTGCGCAGGCTGCAGGGCGGCGTCGGCCACCAGGCGGGTGATCAGGATGAACAGCAGCAGCACCCCCAGGTTGGGAACCACGGTTTGCAGCAGGGAAACCAGGGCGGTGCGGCTCTGGATCATGAAGCCCGTGCGGATGGCGGCGCCGTAGGGCTCCCACCAGTGGCGGGCGGCGGCGGCCTCCACCCCGGCCAGGCGCAACTTGGACACGCTGTGGATCAACTCCAGATTGCGGCTGCCCGCCTCCGCCAGCCGCTCCTCCCGCTGGCGCTCCAGCCGCAGGCTGCGCCGCCCGATCCACACCGTGGGCGCCACCAGCACCAGCGCGAGCACCAGGGCCAGGGCCGTGAGCACGGCGCTGATGCGCAACATGAACAGTAGAAACACGGCGCTGAGCAGGGCCTGCAGGGCGCCGCCGCTGAGGATCGTCTGGATTTCCTGCTGCACCTGCTCGATCGCCCCGAAGCGCAGGCTCAGCTCGCCGGCGCGGTAGCGGTGGAAGAAGGAGGCGGGCAGGTGCAGCAGCCGGTGCAGGCCGGCCAGCTGCAGGCGGTAGCCGCCCCGTTGCTGCACCGATAGCAGGGTGCTCGATTCACTCCAGCCCAGGCCCACATCGGCGAAGGCGGCCACCAGCAGGATGGCACCCAGCTGCAGCATCAGGGGCACATCCTTTTCGGGCAGCGCCTGGTTGGTGAGCAGGGTGTTGAAGGTGGGCACGAGCAGCCCCAGCAAGGTGCTCAACAACGCCGTGATCAACACGGGGCGCAGCGGATTGCTGAGCAGGGCCAGGCCGATGCCGAGCAGGGCGCCGACGCCGCCGAGGCCGGCGATCCAGCGGGCGGCGCCCACCTCCTTGCCGATGGCGAGCAGGAAGCCGATCGCCAACCCGAGGCTGACGGCGGCGATGAACACGGCGGCCTGTTGGCGGGCCGCTCCGGTGCTGAAGCGCAGCAGGGCGGCGGGGGAGGCGTCGCCGGCGGGCAGGGCGGGCGAGAGTCCGAGGGCGGGCCAGGGGCTGGCGGCACGAGGGAGGTCCCGGCGGCGCAGGCGCCGGGGCGCACGGGATGGGGAAGAGGGATCCCAGAGGTGATAGCCATCGCCCTCCGAGAGCAGCAGCAGGGGCCCGCTCTCCCGCAACAGGATCAGGTCGCCGCAGTCGCAGCGCAGGTCGGCCGGCTCAATCTGGAGCGGTAGGGCGATCAGGCCGGCCTGCTCGAGCAGGGCCCGCAAGTGGTCGAGGGGATCGGCAGGCGGATCCAGTAGGGGCACGGCGGTTGTGCCGTGGCGGGCGGCGAGGCGGGCGGCGAGGGCCAGGAGGGGGGAGCGGGGGGGCGGTGTGGCTTCCCCGGCAGGGGCGGGCGGTGCGGCTTCCCCGGCGGTGGCGGTGGCTGGGGCGGTGGCTGGGGCTGGGGCCAATCCATGGGCAGCCAGGAATTGCGCCAGCCGCTCCGCCAGGTGAGGGAGGGGCGCCGGCGACAGGGCAGCCCATGCCAGGCCTCCTTCCCCCACCGGCTCCCAGCGGGCAGCCCGCACCACCTTCCAGCGCAACGACACCCCATCGGGGAGCGGCGGCGGCGGCGGCAACAGACAGGGGGCCTCCAGACAGGCCAGGGTGCGCCGCTCCAGAACCCGACCCTCGGTGTCGCGCAACACGGCAATCAGGGCGATTTCCCCCTCCAGCAGGGCAACGTCCGAGGCAGCGGCGGGCCAGGGGTGCTCGGAACCGGTGTTCATCCCGTCACCCCGTCCCATGACGGGAGCTGGCTCGTCATCGGCCAGGCGGCTTGGTCACCACCAGCTGCCACTGTCACTGTCACTGCCAGCGCCAGGGCTAGCGCTGATGCGCGGGCTTGGCGAGGCCGCCGCACGGAGGGCAAAGAACCAGGCTGGGGGGCTCTCATGCTGGAGGGG
>JBIIIX010000034.1:0-16961 GCA_044234415.1 Cyanobium sp. | reverse complement strand
GAAGGGGGGAACGGGTGCCGACGTTGTGGCGCGGCGTGGAGATCAGCTGCCTGCTCGAGGGTTGCCTTGTGCACGTGTTGGCGTTGGGATTCGCGGAGCGGCACGATTCCCTCCAGCCTTACCTCCAAGGGGCGGCGGTGGTCGGCCCCGACCTCCATGCCGGAGCCGTTCTGAAGGCCATTCATCGGGCGGATGGTCTGGCCTTGCTGGCCCATCCGGCCCGGTATCGCCTGCCCCACACCCGCTTGATCGCTGCCGCCGCCGATCTGGGCTTCGATGGTGCCGAGGCTTGGTACGACTACAGCATGGATGGTGACTGGAGCCCCACGCCCCTGGTCTGCGAAGCGATCGCGGCCGACCTGGCGCGCCGTGGCCTGTTGAGCAGTTGCGGCACTGACTCCCATGGCTTCAACCTCTTCGCCCGCTAGCAGCGCTACCGCTAGGGTTTGCTAACGCATTCCTCGTCTCCCCCGATGGGTCTGTTCGATCGCCTTCTGGGCAAGCCCGCCTCCTCAATCAAGGTTGCCGCTCAGGCCCAAGCCAAACCGGATCCGGAGGAAAAGTCCTTCTTCCTCGACGCCGACGCCTCCAGCAGCCTGGGAGATGTCAAGTTCATGCGACGGTCCAACACCATCCGCCGCACGTTCCCTGGCAATGCCGACAGCCCCGGCGAGAAGGAGCTGGTGGCCGAGGTGGCCTCCATGGAAGCCAGGGTCGAAAAGTCCACTCCGGGGCTCGGGGGCGCCACCGCACAAGAACAGGAACTCAGCCTCACAGGCGGTGTGCCCAAACAGGTGAAGAAAACCTTCGCCCAGCAGATGTCCAACGCCGAACTCGAGCAGCGGATGAAGGGATCCGCCGTGGCGGTCAACGCCCCCGGTGCCCAAGCCGGCACTGCCCGCAAGGTGAAGGCTGAGGAATCCGTTAGCCAGGCAGGCAGCGGCGGCCAGGTGAACCGGCCCGGTTCGATCGACCCTTGGAAATCGGCGGCCCGCGACCTCAATTCCTAAGCCGCCCAGGCTGGCCGATCCTGGATGGCTCCGTCCTGGGCCCGCGAGGGTCGTGCCGACATCTCTCTCCTCCCCGGGGGGTTGGATCCAGTGATGCGATGCCGCAACAGCCAAAGCCGCAGGCCGATTGCCTGAGGCGCTCGACAGCATTCGATCTCCTTCAGGTTCGGATTTTGCTCAGTGCGCCTCGATGCTGGCATCGCTGCTGCGCACCAGGTCCCGCAGACCCTCCAGCTGCTGCGAACTGGCCCCTTCCCAGAGCCCCCGGTGGTGAGCCTCCAGGAGGCGCTCCGCCATATCTCTGAGCGCCCAAGGATTGCTCTGGCGCAGTCCGTTCAGCACCTCAGGGTCGCCCAGCCAGGTCTCCGTCAGCGCCCCGTAGCTCCAGTCCGGCACCCGCCCCGTGCTGGCGTCGTAGGCGAACAGGTAGTCGATGCTGGCGGCCATTTCGAAGCCGCCCTTGTAACCATGCCTCCCCATCGCCCGGATCCAGCGGGGATTGAGCAGCCGGGATCGCAGGACCTTGTCGAGTTCCACTTCCAGCCTGCGCATTCGGGGGCGGGCAGAACGGGAGTGATCGCCGAACCATAGGGCCGGCGCCTCACCGGTCAAACTTTCGACCGCCGCGCTCAATCCGCCCTGGAACTGGTAGTAGTCGTCGGAGTCGAGCAGGTCATGCTCGCGGTTGTCCTGGTTGTGGAGCACCACCTGGACGCCCCGCAGTCGCTGCTCCAAGCCCTGCCGATCCGGGACGGCATCGATCGCCAACGGATCGGCGGGGATAGCGTCGCTCGGGTTGGTCGCACTGTGATTGAGGGATCCGTAGCGCCAGGAACTCCAGGCGAGATAGGCCTCGCCCAGATCCTGCCGCCCTTCCCACTGGCCGCTGTCGATCAGCGACTGGAGGCCCGCTCCATAGGCCCCAGGTTGGGATCCATAAATGCGTGCGGCGTGACCCTCCAACCGGGCTGCGGCGGCCAGCGGGTTGAGCGACTCCGGCTCCTGCAAGGCCGCCACCAGGCGACAGGCCTGGTCGAACCAGGCCACCAGTTGGGGAAAGGCATCGCGAAACAAACCTGAGATCCGCAGGGTGACATCCACCCGTGGTCGATCCAGCTGAGATAACGGGATCGCCTCAATCCCCACCAGACGCCGCGACGGCCCGTCCCATCTGGGGCGCACACCCATCAAGGCCAGGGCCTGGGCGATGTCCTCCCCCCCATTCCGCATGGTGGCCGTGCCCCAAACGGAGAGCGCCAGACGGCGTAGATCCTCTCCCTGCTCCTGAAGATGGAGCTCCAGCAGCAGCGCGGCGCTGCGACGCCCCAGGTCCCAGGCGGCCTCGGTAGGAAGCCCGCGCAGATCAACGCTGTAGAAGTTGCGCCCTGTGGGCAGCAGATCGGGCCGGCCGCGGGTGGGGGCACCCGAGGGGCCGGCGGCGATGCGCCCGCCGGAGAGGCCGGTAAACAGGCCCTGGCGTTCGGCGATGGCACTGCCCAGCAGCCTGGGGATCAGCTGCTGACGCAGATGCCGCAACACCTGCTCGCACGCGGCTCCTGCCTGCGGCTCGGCGGTGAGAGGTGGGGACGGGGTGGAGCTCTGGGCGTCAGGGGACGCGATGGCGATCCGCAGTTCCCGTGTCACCAGATCCAGGGCTTGGCGTTCCAACAGATCCACCGCATCGCCGACCCGCCTCAGACCGCGCGGATCCGGCGGAGCCGGGCCTTGGCAGGTCGGGCTGGAGGGCCCTTGCCCGGGAGCCTCAGCGGGTCTGGGGGGAAGCTCACCGGCCGCGAGGAGCGCCGCAAGCCGCTGGCGATCGGCCAGGTCCAACAGGTCTTCCTCCGTGGCCCCCCACGGGTCCAGCCCCAGCCCCAGATCCTGGGCCAAGGCCTGGGTGAGGCCCGGCAGGCCAGCCTGGGGCGCCCGGGCCAAGCAGAGAAGCAACTCCGCCAGGGCGGCTTCAGGCGGCAGGGTGCCGAAGGTGTGGAGGCCAAGGCGGATCTGGGCCTCCTTGAGCTCGCAGAGATAGCCATCGGCCGCTTCAAGGCGCTGCTCCAGTTCCGTCCCCGCCAGGGGCAGCTTCAAACGATTCAGTTCTCGCTCCAGTGCCTGACGCAGTTCAGCGCAGCGTTGGCCTCCCAGCTGGTTGGCTTCCCAGTACTCGTCCAGCAGGGCCTCCAGCCGCTGAAGATCGCCATGCAGGCCCGCACGACCGAGGGGGGGCGTGAGGTGGTCGATGATCACGGCCTGGGCGCGACGCTTGGCCTGGCTGCCTTCGCCGGGATCGTTGACGATGAAGGGATAAAGATGGGGAACGGGGCCGAGGGCCCATTCCGGGAAGCACTGGCTGGAAAGCCCCACCCCCTTGCCCGGCAACCACTCGAGGTTGCCGTGCTTGCCCAGATGCACCACCACATCCACGTCAAAACGCCGACGCAGCCAGAGGTAGGTGGCAAGGTAGGCGTGGGTGGGCGGCAGATCGGGACTGTGGAACGTGCTGGCCGGGTCACGGTCGTAGCCCCGCTCCGGCTGCAGCAGCATCACCAAGTGGCCAAAGCGTTTTCCCCGCAGCGGGAAGGCGGGGCGTCCCTCCCGATCCCCCTCCAGGCTGGGATCGGACAGCGGCGGCCCCCACTGGGCCTCAAGGCGGGTGCGTCCCTCCTGGGGGAGCGTCTCGTACCAGTCCAGGTAGGAGGCCAGGGGTAGATGGTCCATGGCGGGCCGGTGGCCACTTTCGGGGTCGTTGGTGCGGCCGGCCAACAGCGTGTGGATCAAGGCATCACCGTGCTCAGGTAACGGCTCGGCACCGAGGTCGTAACCGCCGTCCCGCAACCAGCGAAGGATCAAGGAGGCACTGGCCGGGGTATCCAGGCCAACGCCATTGGCGACACGGCTGTCGCGGGTGGGATAGTTCACCAGCACCAGGGCCACCCGGCGCTCGGCGGCCGATCTGTGCGCCAGCCGCACCCACGCCAGGGTGAGACGCGCGATCCACTCCAGCCGCTCCAGATCGGGCCGGTAGCTGGGCAGGGCGGTGTTCAGCTGTTCACTGATGCGATCCAATTCCTTGAACGCGGCCACCCGGGTGGTCAGCCGTCCGTCCAGTTCCGGCAGGGCCACCTGAAGAGTGAGATCCAGGGGGCCCATTCCGATGCTGCTGGCCTGCCACTGGGAGCGACTGCGGGCGCTACAGAGCAGCTGCAGCACCGGTACCGCCAGACGGTCCCAGAGGGGAGCGCCAAGCCCGGCCTCCTCGAAGCGGACGGAAGCAAACCCTGTGGCACACAGCACCAGCCGCACCCGTTCGCGACCGAGCCAATCGGCCACTCCCCGCTGCACGGCGGAATCACGCAAGCTGCTGACCCAAAGTGCCCGCGGCGCCAAGCCCTGGCGACGGAGCGCGGCGAGGGTCGCCTCCACCAGGGCCAAATCATTGGCTTGACGCCAGGCGCGATACACGATGACGCCGATGCGTTCGCCCGGCTCCTCCCGCCAGTCGTAGGGCTCAGGGTCTGGGGCGGGCAGCGGGATGGGAATGGCGGGCTGGCGGTTCTGCAGCAAGGCAGCCAGCACATCGAGAACCTGGAGGAGGTTGGAACGTCCGCCTTCCCGCAGGCAGGCAGCTAGGGCCTGGCACAGCTGTGGGGCCTCCGTGCCGAGGGTGCTGAGGGTCTGGTCTTCATCCGCCGTCCCAGCCAACACCAATAGCTTCCGCCCTGGGTGCTGAGACGCCCAGTCGCGCAGGCATTCGAGGCCATAGCTCCAGTGACCGCGCCCCCCCAACAACCGCACCACAAGCACGCGGGTGTCCCTGAGGCTGGTGCGCACGTAATGGTCCAGGGCCGCCGGATGGGAGAGGGCCGCCAGGTTGAGAGCCCGTACTTCGGCGGGGAGTCGGGCTGGCTGATCACGGATCAGGGACGCGAGGCCAACCAGATCCGTGTCGGCGCTGCTGAGCAGCACCAGGGGGGCTGGCGGCTGCTCCACGAAGCTGACGTTGCCTTCATCCCCAGGGTCGCCGGGGACGGCTGCCAAACGATGCATGTCTCCATCCTGCAGGTGCGGTGAGAAGATCGGAGCACGTTGCTGCGGGTCATGCACAAATTTCTTCCCTTTGCCTGGTTTGGCGGCCGGTGTGTTCCGTTCGAGGAGGCCAAGCTTTCCGTGGCCACCCATGCGCTCCACTACGGAACCGGTGCATTCGGCGGCATGCGTGCCCTGCCCAATCCCCACAATCCGGCCGAAATGCTGCTGTTCCGGGCCGATCGCCATGCGCGCCGACTAAGCCAGAGCGCCAGGCTGTTGCTCACCGAGCTCAGCGAAGAGACGATCCATGCAGCGATCCAAGCGTTCCTGCAGGCGAATCGTCCCACGACGCCAATCTATCTGCGGCCTTATGTGTATACGAGTGATTTAGGAATTGCCCCAAGACTCCATGATATCCATACAGACTTTTTGATCTATGGCATCGAGCTGGGCGACTACCTCTCGCCAGAAGGTGTCAGTTGTCGCATCAGCAGCTGGACGCGCCAGGAAGATCGCTCTCTACCATTGCGCGGCAAGATCAGTGGCGCCTATATCACCAGTTCACTGGCCAAAACAGAAGCAGTCCGCAGCGGTTTTGACGAGGCTCTCCTCCTCAACAGCCGCGGCAAGGTGAGTGAAGCTAGTGGCATGAATCTATTCATCGTTCGCGATGGGGTTCTGATCACTCCTAGTGTTGATCAAGATATTTTGGAAGGCATCACCAGAGCCAGTATTCTCGAGTTGGCAACAGCCATGGGTATTCCCACCCTGGAACGAGCTGTCGACAAAAGCGAACTTTTCGTCGCCGATGAGGTGTTCCTGACTGGCACGGCCGCCCGGGTGACCCCCGTGCGCCGGATCGAAACGACGGACACGCCACCCCATCGCCCCCTGATGGATCGGTTGCGGGATCGGCTCACCGCGATCACAGAGGGGCAGGATCCAGACTATGAACACTGGGTCACCCGCTTACGCCTTGAGCCCTGAGCAAGGCCTTTCCCCGTCGATTGATGATCATGCCTCGTCCTGGATTTCTCGAGCGGCTCTACTCTCCAGAACGCCCAGTTCTGGTGTTTGACGGTGCGACAGGCACCTCTCTGCAGCAGATGAATCTAACCGCCGACGACTTCGGCGGTCCTGCCTTGGAAGGGTGCAACGAAAATTTGGTGGTCACGCGTCCAGACGCCGTGCAAGCCGTGCATCGCCAGTTTCTGGAAGTGGGCTGTGATGTGATTGAAACCGATACGTTTGGGGCTGCGTCCGTTGTGCTCGCTGAGTACGGGCTGGAAGATCAAGCCTTTGTCTTGAACCAGCGTGCAGCCCAGCTAGCACGACAAATCGCTGACCAGTTCAGTACGCCTGATCATCCAAGGTTTGTGGCGGGCTCAATGGGGCCAACCACCAAACTGCCAAGTTTGGGTCACATTAGCTTCGATAGTCTTCGCACAGCATTCCAGGAACAAGCGGCGGGCTTGTTGGCGGGCGATGTGGATCTCTTCATCGTTGAGACGTGCCAGGATGTGCTGCAAATCAAGGCAGCTCTTCAGGGAATTGAGGCCGCATTTGCTGAAGCGGGCACACGCAGGCCGCTGATGGTCTCGGTCACCATGGAAACCACTGGCACCATGCTAGTGGGATCTGATATTGCGGCGGTCGTGGCCATCCTAGAGCCCTTCCCGATCGACATTCTGGGCCTGAATTGCGCCACGGGTCCCGAACAAATGAAAGGGCACATGCGCTATCTCAGCGACCATAGCCCCTTCGTGGTCAGTTGTATCCCGAATGCCGGCCTGCCCGAGAATATTGGCGGTGTGGCTCACTACCGCCTCACGCCGGTGGAGATGAAGATGCAGCTCATGCACTTCGTCGAAGATCTGGGTGTACAAGTGATCGGCGGCTGCTGCGGCACCACGCCAGCCCACATTGCCTCCCTGGTGGAGCTGGCCCGAGAGCTGCAGCCCGCCGCCCGACAGGTGAGACATCTCGTCTCCCCGGCGGGATCGGATAGCGCGGAGCCCCAGCCCGAATCTGTCCGCCCGGCTCTCGGCTACGAAGCGTCGGCGGCATCAATCTATGGTGTAACTAACTATCAGCAGGATAATTCTTTCCTGATCGTTGGCGAACGACTGAATGCAAGTGGCTCCAAGAAAGTGCGTGAACTCCTAAACTCAGAAGATTGGGATGGCCTCGTCGCTGTCGCCCGCAGCCAGGTGAAAGAAAATGCTCATGTCCTCGATGTCAACGTCGATTACGTCGGCCGCGATGGCGTTGTTGACATGCAAGCGCTTGTCAGTCGACTTGTCACCAATGTTAATTTGCCACTCATGCTCGACTCCACGGAGTGGCAGAAGATGGAGGCGGGTTTAAAGGTAGCTGGCGGGAAATGCTTGCTCAATTCCACCAATTATGAGGATGGCGACGAGCGTTTCTTCAAGGTGATCAGCCTTGCCAAGGACTATGGCGCCGGTGTGGTCATCGGCACCATCGATGAAGACGGAATGGCCCGCACGGCCGAGCGTAAGTTTGCCATCGCGGAGCGGGCTTATCACGATGCTCTGCGGTTTGGAATCCCAGCCCGTGAGCTGTTCTACGACCCCCTGGCGCTTCCGATCTCCACCGGTATCGAAGAGGATCGCGCCAATGGCTTGGCAACCCTGGAGGCGATCCGCATGATCCGCGAACGGTTGCCCGAGGTGCATGTGATGCTCGGAATCAGCAACATCAGTTTTGGCCTTTCGCCAGCCACTCGGATCGTGCTCAACTCGGTGTTCTTGCACGATTGCTGCGAGGCCGGCATGGATGCCGCAATCGTCAGCCCGGCCAAAATCCTGCCCCTGGTCAAGATCAGCGATGAACAGCAGCAGGTCTGCCGCGATCTGATCTACGACCGCCGTCGCTTTGAAATGGATGGCAGTCGCTCGGTCTGCGTCTATGACCCGTTGACGTCCCTGACCACGATGTTTGAAGGGGTCTCAGCCCGGGAGGCTCGCAACACCGGCCCCTCCTTGGCTGATCTACCGGTGGAAGATCGCTTGCGCCAGCACATCATTGATGGTGAGCGCATCGGCCTCGAAGCCTCCCTCCAAGAAGCGCTGCAACGTTACGAGCCCCTGCAGATCATCAATACGTTTCTACTCGATGGCATGAAGGTTGTCGGTGACCTGTTTGGTTCAGGCCAGATGCAGCTCCCCTTCGTCCTACAAAGCGCCGAAACGATGAAGGCAGCCGTTGCCCAACTCGAACCGTACATGGATAAAGCGGAGTCGGAATCGAGTAGCAAAGGCAAATTCCTGATCGCCACCGTCAAAGGGGATGTTCATGACATTGGCAAGAATCTTGTCGATATCATTCTGTCGAACAATGGCTATGACGTCATCAATCTAGGCATCAAGCAGGATGTCGACGCCATCGTTGCCGCCCAGCGCCAACACCAGGCCGATTGCATTGCCATGAGCGGGCTGTTGGTGAAGTCGACTGCCTTTATGAAAGATAATTTGTCGATCTTTAACGAGCAAGGCATCAGCGTACCGGTCATTCTGGGCGGCGCGGCCCTTACCCCGCGCTTTGTCCATGGCGACTGCCGCGAGGCCTACCAAGGACAAGTGGTGTATGGGCGGGACGCCTTCGCTGACCTGCGCTTCATGGATGCCCTAATGGACGCCAAGAATCGCGACCGCTGGGATGATCAGAAAGGCTTTCTCGATGGGCCACCCGACGGATTGGGGATCGCTCTGGGCCTTAAGGAGGGGGCCGCTGCGGCTTCGGCCCCTGAGGACGCAGAGCCCCTGCCCGCTGGCAACGGTGCCCATGGTGTTTCTGCCGCTGTTCAGCACGCCACGGCTAGCAGTCCTGAAGCGATCGTTGCCAGCCTGGAACGTTCCGCGGAGGTGCCCGCCCAGCCAGCGCTGCAGCCTCCCTTCTGGGGCAGCAGAATTCTTGATGAACATCAAATCCCTCTGGCTGAGGTGGCCGCGTACCTCGACCGCAACGCCCTGTTCGCCGGCCAGTGGCAACTTCAGAGAGGTGCGAACCAAAGCCGTGAGGCCTATCAGGCCATGCTCCAGGACAAGGCGGAACCCGTTCTCGCCGAGCTGCTAAAGCAGATCAGCGAGGAAGCTCTGCTCACTCCCCGCGTGGCCTATGGCTACTTCCCCTGCGGTCGCCAAGGCAACAGCGTGGTGGTGTTTGACCCCCAAGGCCTGTCCGACTCCGCAGCACCCAGCGAGGCTGGGGCCGTTCTGGGTCGCTTCGATCTGCCGCGGCAGCGGGGCGGAAATCGCTACTGCATTGCTGACTTCTACCGCGATCTGGAACCGCGCCATGGGGGGGAGCTTGGTCCCACGGATGTGCTGCCGCTACAGTCCGTCACGATGGGGGAACGGGCTAGCCAACACGCCCAGGAGCTGTTCCGCAGTGACCGCTACAGCGACTACCTCTACTTCCATGGTCTTGCGGTGCAGATGGCGGAAGCTCTGGCTGAGTGGACCCATGCCCGCATCCGCAAGGAACTCGGCTTCGCTGATCAGGAGCCCGACAACCTGCGCGCCATCTTGGCTCAACGTTATCGGGGCAGTCGCTACTCCTTTGGCTATCCGGCCTGCCCGGAAGTGGCCGATTCGCGCCAGCTGCTTGCCTGGCTCGACGCCGAGCGCATTGGCCTGCGGATGGACGACAGCGATCAGCTGGAGCCAGAACAGAGCACAACGGCGTTGGTGGCCCTGCACAGCAAGGCCCGTTACTTCAGCGCCTGATCCCATCCCGCTGTGACTGGTTCGTGGCAGGCTGATCGCTGCCCTGCCCACGAATCATGGACCTCTCGGGACCCGATGCCATCGACGCGGCGATCAGCGCCGGTGTTGATCTGGACGGCTCGCCCATCCCTGCCGCCAAGTTGGAGCTTTATCGGGAGGTGATGGATCTGGAGAACAACCGTCCCCGCAGTGGCGTGCTCAAGTCGATGCGCAACCGCATCGTGCGGAGCGGCGCCAAGCACCTCGACCAGCAGACCCTGGATCGTCGTCTCCAGGCTGCTGGCTGGGAGGGACTGAAGGCCAAGGAGATCGCCTTCTTCTACGGCTGAAGCTCAGCGAAGGGGCCCCCTGCGGGCCCGGTTCAGCTGCAGATCTCCTCAAGGGCGTCGATCACCTCTTGCTGGAATTGCTCAAGCTCATCGGAACCGCTCAGATCGAGGCCCTCACCAGCGGCATTCTGGGTGAGCTCCTGGAAGTGGAAGGCTCCCTCGCCGTGGGCAAGAAACTCAATGGCGGAGGGTTCACCGCTCTCCTTGTAGGCGTCGCAAAGGGCCATAAAGGCTGCATCCTCGGTGAAATCCCAGCTCATGAAGGGGGGGCCTGAAGTGTGGGTCGGGTGGTCTTTCCTGACCTTTAACGCCTCCCCCCCGGATTTCGTCAACCTCCTGGCAGCACTTTGTGCAGGACTCCGGCCAGACTGACCCCTCCCGCCGACCGACTGTGTCCGCCGCCGCCGCCCCCGCCGATCACGCTTCAGGCCGCAACGTGCTTGGCGAACTCCTTGTGATCTGCGGCTGTGAACCGATGACCGGCTGGTTCCGCGATGGCTCCTGCCGCACCGATTCCCGCGACCACGGCAGGCACACGGTCTGTTGCGTGGTCAATGAGGCCTTTCTCACCTACAGCCGCGCCCAGGGCAACGACCTGATGGCGCCAGCGCCGGACTACGGGTTTCCGGGCCTGCGGCCGGGCGATCACTGGTGCGTCTGCGCCGGTCGCTGGCTTGAGGCCTACCAGGACGGCATGGCCCCTCCGGTGCGCCTGGAAGCCTGCGAGGCCTCCGCCCTGGAGGTGATTCCCCTGGAGCTCCTGCAGGCCCACGCGGCCTGAGATCACCAGGGAATCGTCTGGCCATCCCAAGCCAGAAACTGGCCGCTCTGGCGGGGGCCCTGGGTTTCCAGCACGTCCAGGAGCTGTCGGGCTGCCCGCTGGGGAGAGAACAGCCGCTCCGCAGGCACCCCCGCCTGAAACGGGCCGGAGAGGGCCGTGGCTGTGGTGCCGGGGTGGAGAAGGGTCACACAGGCGAGAGGCAACCGCCTGGACCATTCGATCGCCAGGGTTTTCAACAACTGGTTCTGGGCGGCCTTGGCGGCCCTGTAGGCATACCAGCCCCCGAGCTGGTTGTCGCCGATGCTGCCCACCCGAGCCGACAGGCTGGCGAAGTGACTGGGCTCGTTGCGCGGCAGCAAGGGCTCCAGTTCCCGAGCCAGCAGCAGCGGTCCAAAGCCGTTGATCGCAAAGCTGCGGCTGAACGCCTGGCGGGACACCTGGCTGAGCCGTTTCTCCGGCATCAGGCCATCGCCGTGCAGCCAGCCCGAACACACCACGATCAGCCGCAGCGAGCTGATCCGTTCCCTTGCCTGGATGCCGAAGGCCTCGACGCTGCCCTCCTCCTCCAGATCCAGCCGCAGATCACCCTGCCGCCGTCCCGCCGTGATCAGGCGCAGCCCCGGGGCTCGGCCGGCCAGCTCGACGCCCATCGCCAAGCCGATGCCACCGAGGCCGAGGATGAGGGCCTCTCCTTGCCAGTCCTGCCAGGGGCCTGGGTTGGCCATCCCGTCTGCTCCGCATGCATGGCGCATGATGGCGAAGCCGCGACGGGGGGATGGGGCTGCGGATCAGCGTGTTGGGACGGGGGGCCTGGGGCAGCACCCTGGAGCAGCTCTGGAGCCAGGGAGGCCATGGGCTGCGCGCCTGGTCGCGGCGCCAGGGGGGCGATCCCCGGGAGCTGTTGGACGACTGCGACCTTGTGGTGTCAGCGCTGGCCATGGAGGGTTTGCGGCCCGTGGCCTCGCTGCTGGGCCCCCACTGGCCGCCAGGGCTGCCGCTGCTGAGCTGCAGCAAAGGGATCGACATCGAGACCCTGTGCACCGCCAGCGGCCTGTGGCGGTTCCACCTGGGGGAGAACCCGATTGCCGTGCTCAGCGGGCCGAACTTGGCGGATGAACTGCGGCGAGGACTGCCGGCGGCCAGTGTGATCGCCAGTGCGAATGGGGAGCTGGCAACGCACCTGCAGGGAGCGTTGCGCACGCCCAACCTGCGCCTTTACCGCAACAACGACCCGATCGGCACAGAAGCGGCGGGGGCGCTCAAAAACGTGATGGCCCTGGCGGCGGGCGTGAGCGATGGCCTTGGGCTGGGCGCCAATGCCCGGGCCTCCTTGCTGTGTCGTGGCCTTGCTGAGATCGGGGTGGTGTTGCAGGCATTGGGAGGCCAGTCCGCCACCCTGTACGGGCTGGCTGGGCTGGGTGACCTGCTGGCCACCGCCACAAGCCCCCTGAGCCGGAACTACCGCTGCGGGCTGCTGTTGGCCGAGGGACTCCACGAAGGGGAAGCCCTCAGCCGGATCGGAGCCACTGTGGAGGGCACCCGCACCGCTCGGGCCACCCTCCAGCTGGCCCGACGCCACGGCTGGGCTGTGCCGATCTGCACCCAGGTGGTGCACCTGCTGGAGGGCATCAGTGATGCCCCAACGGCCGTGCGTGCCTTGATGGAGCGGGATCCTCGCGCCGAGGCCGAAGCGTGACGAGCCTGCCCCCACTGAATCCGGCCGGGCTTCCGGCCGTTTTGATTGAGGCCTTCAGCGGCAAGCCCCACCATGGCAATGGGGCCGCAGTCGTGTTGTTGAGCACGCCCATGGCGCCCGAGGGGATGCAGGCGGTGGCCGGCAGCCTGCGCCAGTCGGAAACCGCGTTCCTCCTGCCATGGCAAGGTGCCTGGCTGCTGCGCTGGTTCACGCCAACCTGCGAGGTGCCGCTCTGCGGACACGCCACCCTGGCCGCCGTCTTGGCGCTGGGCCATTGGCAGCTGATCGAGGCAGGCGAAGCGGTTCGGTTGCTGAGCCGCAGCGGGCCGCTGCCTTCGCTGTGCCTGAAGACACCGCGCCTCGCCAAGGCGGGCCTTGGCTGGATTGAGATCCCTGGCGGTGCGTTGCTTAAGGCCGAACGGCCTGTGCTGCTTGAGCGTCTGTTGGACGAGTTCTTGGGATGCGCCCCCCTGGCGTTCTGGCGATCGGCACTGGGCTACGCGGTGGCCTTGCTGCCGGAGGACGCGCCCCTGGCAGAGATGGCTTGTCTCGCCGATGGTCTTGATGACGACCTGGGGACAGGTCTGGTGCTGATGCAGGCGGTCGCCCGGACCCCCGAGCAGCTGGCCGGCCTTCGCTCCGCCGAAGCGTTGGCGGAGCTTGATGATCTGGAGGCTCAGGCGGACTACCGCCTGCGGTTCTTTGCCCCGCGGCTCGGGATTCGCGAGGATCCGGTGACCGGTTCAGCCCACGCCTTGGTGGCCCGCTGGTGGCAGGAACGCCTCGGCCAAGCGCGGGTGGTGGGTTGGCAATGCTCTGACCGTCCCGGAGGGGTTGTCAGCGAAGGGGGCGCATCAGGCATGATCCGCCTGACCGGCAAGGGAGTGCTGTTGTGGGATGGTCATCTCAAGGTGCAGCCCCCCGCCTGCTCAGGGGCTTCAGGATGGCGATTGGCCGATCAGGATCCCTGATCAACAATCTGCGTCGCCACCCCCTGTTTGTCAGTGTTCCCCTGGCAGGGGCCGCGATCGGCATTGGCATCGCGGCTCAGGCTCTGCTGCGGCCAGCCCCCTCCAGAGGCGATGCGGACCTGCTGGATGCCTTGATGGCTCAGCCCAAGGCCAGCTCAACCGTGCCGGAGAAGCCCGGCCAGCCGCTGCCAGCCGGCCCAACGACTGCCTCTAACGAAACGCAATCGCTCATCGCCCAACGGGGCCAAGATGGCGCCTTGCCCGACCCCTCAGCGGGTCGGGCACTGAATCTTGAGATCCGGGTGGCCCTGCTCAAGGCCTCACCCCAATCGACCCTTTCGGCGACAGGCCCTTGGCTGCTCCGCGACCGCCAAGGGCGTGAGCTGCAGCGGGGCAACGCCAGGGAGAGCGCCAACGTTGGCTCCGCGTTCGACAACCTGGCTGAGGTGTGGCTTGAGACGGGTCCAGCCGACCGCGTGACGGTGAATGGGCAGGCCTACGAGGGCCGCTTGCGTGTGCTGCGCGGTTCGAATGGCGTGCTGCTGATCAACCACTTGCCCCTGGAGAGCTACATCAGCTCAGTGGTCGGTGCCGAAATGCCCAGCCACTGGCAGATGGAAGCCTTGCGGGCTCAGGCCGTGGCGGCACGCTCCTATGCCTTGGCCCACATGGCCCGCCCGGCTGACCCCCATTGGCACTTGGGCGACACCACCCGCTGGCAGGCTTACAGCGGCATCGAAAGTGTGAGCGAGCGCAGCCGTCAGGCCACCTCCAGCACGGCAGGGGTGATCCTCAGTTACCAAGGAGGGATCGTGGAAAGCCTATATGCGGCCACCCAGGGCATCGTGGATGAGGCCCACGCCCACCTGGGAGCCAGCATGAGCCAAACCGGCGCCCAAGATCTCGCGCAGCAGGGGCTGCGCTTCAATCAAATCCTCAGCCGCTATTACCGGGGAGCCACCCTGGCCAGGCTCCAGGCCGGTGCGGGCTGAACGCTTCTGGCACCGGGCCCGCGATGTGGCCGCCAGCGCGCTTCAGCAGGGCGCGTTGGTCCCCCTGCAAACCCGCGAGCTTCAGCTGCCAGGCCTTCTGCCGTTTCAGCTGCGACAGCTTGTCTCTGCGGTGCCTCGCCATCTGCGTGAGGCGGGTCCAAGGCCCAATCCGTTCCTTCCCTGGGATCGCCCCTTGCAGGTTGAGCATCTGGCCAGCGGCCATGTGCTGTTGCTGAATAAATATCCCGTGCAGGGAGAACACATGCTGCTGATCACGGACCAGTGGAAGCCCCAAGACGGCTGGATCAGTCCCGCGGACTGGGAGGCGGTGATGACGGTCTCAGCCGATACCGGAGGTCTGTGGTTTTTCAATAGTCACGCCACAGCGGGCGCCAGCCAGCCGCATCGCCACCTCCAGCTGTTACCTCGCCGGATCGGTCAGTCCAGTTGCCCCCTGGCGCCCCTGCTGCAGGCCCAACTGCTCGAAGCCGCTCCCCGCTGGTCTTGGAGTTACAGACTCTGTCGCCGTGGCCAGGATGGGTATGGCGCCGACTTGGGAGTGCTCTACCACGAACTGGCCAGATCTTTGCAGCTCGGCGATCCAGACCGCGACCCTCGCCCACGCCACCCTTACAACCTCTTGTTCGACGATGACTGGTTCTTGATCGTGCGTCGCCGACGCGAGCACGGCGCTGGGTTCAGCGTGAATGGGCTGGGATTTGCCGGTTATCTGCTCTGCACAGCTAGCTCAGACCTGGAGTGGCTGCGGCAGCACGGTCCCTGGACCCTGCTGCAGTCGGTGGCCGAGCCAGCCTGAACGATTCAGGTGTTTTTACGCTTGCGAGCTCAGGCCCCGATGGTGCCCCCTGGTAATGGAGCTGTCCGCCGCCGATCTCTGGAGGCGAGCGGCGCCCCCTACATCCACGCATCCATCGAGATCCATGACACCAAGACCCTCAAGCCTGGCCCAGCGTCGTGCCGCGGCGATCCGGGAACGCAACCGCCGCGTCGTCGCCTATCGCCACCTGGTGGAGCCCTTTGCCAGCCACTACGCCCACCACAGCCAGGAGCCCCTGGAGGACCTCAGCCAGGTCGGCCTGTTGGGTTTGATCCGGGCAGCCGAGCTGTACAACAGCGCCAAAGGCATCCCCTTTGAGGTGTTCGCCAGGCCCCACGTGCGAGGCGCGATCCTCCACCATCTCCGGGACCTCGCGCCGATGGTGCGGCTGCCGCGGCGTCAGGCCGAACTTCGAGACCGGCTCAGCCGGTTGGAAAAGAGCCAGGACGGCCAGTCATCAGCCGACTGCCGGGCCTCCCTCAGCGGCACGCAGCCTCTGCGTGAAGCCCTGGGTGTCGACGAGACGACATGGAGGGAGCTGCTTGTTTGGAGAGGATTTCGCCGCCCCATGCAATGCGAGGGCGAATGGTTGGAGGCGGTGCCCTCGCCTGCCACAGACCCCACTGATGGGGAGTCGCACTCGACGCTGGAGGCGATGCTGACCCTGTTGGAGCCCCGCCAGCGTCAGGTGGTTCGCCAGGTGGTGCTCGAAGGTGTCAGTTACCGCCAGCTGGGGCGGCAGCTGGAGATGAGTCCAATGACCGTGCAGCGCCTGCTCCATCGGGGTTTGGAGCGTCTGCGTGAGCAGATCCAGTCGGGCGTGCTCACTCAGCCACGCCCGCTCCATCGAGGGGTTTGCCGCGCTGCATCTGCCGCTCCAGCGTGCTGATGGCCGCATTCAGGGCCGCCAACTGACGCTCGACGCCGTCCCTCCAGAAGGTCAGCATGCGCAGCTTGCGCTCCTGGTGGCGTCGCAGTCCGTCGGTGGCATCGGACCCAGCGCAGCAGCTGAAGGGGGGGAGCATGGGAAACTGTGGAGACTCCCCTAGTTTCTAGCGACCGTGCCTGGCTCCTGGTGACCGTCTAGGACACAACCCTATCGATTGGCCATCCCTGCGGAGATTTCGCTAGAAGGCCCTAATGCGCCGTCGGCCGCACCACCAACACAACACCCAACGTCCGCAGCAGACCTGGCTTGAACAAAGTGCGACCCGCTGGATCCATCCGTACCGCTCTGGTTGCGATGGTGGTTGTCGCCATCTCCCAAGCCACCCCCGCCGTAGCGTTCGTGGCCCTCATGGCTGGCCAGTCGGCGCGGCCGCTCAACGGTACATTCAACAATGTGCCAGTTCTCCATTCCAACCAGCCCGAGGAGGTGGAAGGGCCAGGCATCCTGATCAACACGGCGCCTGGCTTTGCCTACTCGGAAGAGACACGCCAAAACCTGAGCAACGCTGAGTATAGCTTCCAAGGCGCTTTTGGTCTGCATATCCATCACAAATACTTTCCACCCTATCGCAATACAATATCAGCCAAGGAGCGTCGTTCCGAGCTAAATTTGGCT
>JBIIIX010000235.1:0-4810 GCA_044234415.1 Cyanobium sp. | reverse complement strand
AGGCGCGGCTCTGGGCTCTGGGCTTGCTGCCGCCCAATGGAACAGCCGCCTTGTGACAAAAGACACAGGCCATGGTGCTGGCCAGCGACCCGGGCCAGGAGAGCGCCTCAAGGCCGGGTAAACTGCAAACGCTTCTCAATAGCACTGCATCAACGCCCTCCATGGCCCAGCCCATCGGCCCCCAAGAATCAGCCCAGCCCCGCCGCTCCCTGGCCGAGCAGGACAAAAAAAAGGCATGCAAGCAGCAGAAGTGCTCGAAGTGGAAGGGTGGCAAGTGCCGCTGCGGCCGGGACTGAGTCAGGCGGATTCGCCCCGTGCTGGGCTTCCTCGTTGACGGTGTGATCGTTTATGGGGCGATCGTTTATGGCGCGATCGTTTGCGGCGCGATCGTTTGCGGGGTCGTCGTTTGCGGTGTGATCGTTTCTCGCTTTGAGATTCGGCTCAGACCCGCGCTGCGCTCGGGCGGGCGCCCCAGGCTTGGGACGGGCCCAGACGGCGGCCGTGCCCTGGCGTGATCTGGGATTCAGGCGGCGGCAGTGGCGCCGCTGCCCCCGAGACCCCCCTTGACGTGGCTGAGAGCCGTGCCTTCCAGGAATTGCTGATCCAGCAGCAGCAGGGCGGCGCTGTTGTCGGCCGCCAACCTGAGGCGCTTGCAGACAAAACGGGCTTCGGCCTCCTCTTGCAGTTGTTCGGCCACAAACCAATCGAGCATGGCCGTGGCGCTGCGCTCTCCCTGCTGCTCAGCGATGCCATACAGGCGGTTGATCGAGGCGGTGACACCCTTCTCCAGCTCGTACACCGCGTCGAACAGCAGCTGCACCGAGGGCCACTGGCGTTCGGGAGCCTCCACCGTGGGCAGCTCCACCTCCTCGTCGCTATCCACCAGATAGGCGATCATCCGCGCCGCATGGGCCCGCTCCTCATTGCTCTTCTCCAGCATGTAGGTGGAGAAACCGGCCAGATCCTTCTCCCGCAACCAGATCGACATCGCCAGGTAGGTGTGGCTGGCCTGGAACTCCGCCGCCAAATGGTCGTTGATCGCGCGGGTCAGTTCCTTCATAGCCTGCGGCCGTTGGCGTGAAGCTGTCTAGCGCCTCGAAGCCGGGATCAGCCGCTGGCCCCGGCGCCGCATCAGCCATGCCAGACAACCTCCCGCTTGGGACGGAGCTGGGGCGAGGGGTCGCGACAACAGGACGTGGCCACGGCCGCGGCAACGGTGCTGGCGACTCCCCGATTAGAACCGCGGCGGCCGCATTGCGAAAGCCAGCCTTGGCAGGACCAACGCCAGCGCCGAGAGGCCCAGCCCCCGCTGGCCCGCCTCCGGAGCCCATCGCGGCCGCCGCCGCCCGCCGCGTCGCCCTGCAGATGCTTGAGGAACGGGGCCGGGGCGCGGTGCTCGTGGGCGTCGCCCGGGTGGATGGGGCCCTGGAGCGATTGCTGCAATCGGTGCTCTGGCCCTCCCCAAGCCGCAGCGACGCGCTGTTCCAAACCGATCGCCCGCTGGGCTCCTTCGGCGCCCGCATCAGCCTGGCCCATCGGCTTGGGTTGATCGACGCTCCGGTGGAGCGGGCGTTGCACACGTTGCGAAGGGTGCGCAATTCCTTCGCCCACTCCAGTGATTCCGCCTCCCTCACCGACCCCAGCCATGCCGAGCGCCTCGCCCAGGCCTACCAAGACGCCCGATCCAATCCCCTCTGGACACCCTTGGGGGTGGTGCTGTCGAAGGCGGCAGGCGCCGCCCAGCCGGCCTTGGAGCCCGCCTTGCGCGATTACATCTTGCTGATCACCATCTTGGTGGCCTTCCTGGAGGCCGCCGCCCAGCAGCTCACGCCGCGGCCCCCGGCGCTTGTGGTGGGCTTCGCTGGGATCGTGGCGCCGGAGCGCGTGGCCGATGGGCAACCCTGAATCGCTGCCTCCCTGGCGAGCCCTGCTGCGCGGCGCCCGCGAACGGGAGGGGCGCGCCCCCCAGGCCCGCTGGCTGCAGCTCGCCAGCGTCGCCGCCGATGGCAGCCCGCGGGTGCGCACGTTGGTGTTCCGGGGCTGGGCCGGGCCGGCGGCCCTCGACCTGCTCAGCGATGCCCGCAGCGCCAAGCCGGCCGAACTGGCCCACCAACCGGCGTTGGAGCTCTGCTGGCTGCTGCCCAAGGCCCGCAGCCAGTTCCGCCTGCGGGGGCATTGGCAATGCCTGCCGCCCGCGCTGGAGCAGCGGGAGCGCCAACGCCACTGGCAAGCTCTCACCCCCAGCGGCCGCGCCGTCTGGGGCTGGCCAGCTCCGGGAGAGCCCTTGGATCCTGGGGCGGCCTTCCCCAAGCAGTTGCCGGACGACGCGCCGCTGCCGGAGTGGTTCCTGGTGCTGCGCATCGCCCTGGAGCGGGTGGAGCTGCTGGAACTCAGCGGCCACCCCCATCGCCGGCGCCGCTGGCGCCAGGAGACGGGGTGGCGGGAGGAACCGCTCAATCCCTGAGCGCTGAGGCGGCGTCGCTGAGCAGGGCCTGCAGGCGCGTGTAACGCCTCCGGCCGCGGTGGTTCTTCACCGCCATCGCCAGGGCCTTGGGCTGGCCCACCAGCACCACCAGCCGCTTGCCGCGGGTGAGGCCCGTGTACACCAAATTCCGCTGCAGCATGGCGTAGTGCTGCGTCAGCAAGGGGATCACGACGGCGGGGTATTCACTACCCTGGCTCTTGTGAATCGTGCAGGCGTAGGCCGGCACCAAATGGTCGAGTTCACCCCAGCCGTAGATCACCGGCTTGCCCTCAAACAGCACCGTCAGCTCGCTGTTGTCGGCATCCAATTGGTCGATCGTGCCGAGATCGCCATTGAACACCTCTTTCTCGTAGTCATTGGCCACCTGCATCACCTTGTCGCCCGGCGCGAAACGCCAGCCGAAGCGCTCCACCTGCTCCGGTGGATCGGGGTTGAGCAGTTGCTGCAGCTCCCCATTCAGGGCGCGACTGCCGCAGCCACCTCGGGCCATCGGGCAGAGCACCTGCACCTGCTGGATCGGATCGAGCCCGAAGCGTGCGGGGATGCGTTCGCCCACCAGCTTGCGGATCATGGCCACCGCCTGCTCGGGGGTGTCCGCGCGAACGAAATAGAAATCGCTGTCCGCCGCCGCGGGCGGCCGCAGATCCGGCAGCTGGCCGGCATTGATGGCGTGGGCGCTGGTGATGATCCGGCTGGAGGCCGCCTGGCGGAACACCTCGCAGAGGCGCGTCACCGGAAGGGCGCCGCTGGCGATCACATCGGCCAGCACCTGGCCCGGACCCACCGAAGGCAGCTGGTCGACATCGCCCACCAGCAACAGCCCCGCCTCGGGTGGGATCGCCTCCAGCAGCGACGCCATCAGCGGCACATCCACCATTGAGGTCTCATCAACCACCAACAGATCGCACTCCAGCGGCAGCTCGGCATCGCGGCGGAAGCCGTAAGCCTGGGGATCAAACTCCAGCAGCCGGTGGATGGTCTTGGCCTCCAGGCCGGTGGCCTCGGCCATGCGCTTGGCGGCCCTGCCGGTAGGGGCACACAGCTGGATGCGCAGCTTCTTGGCCGCCAGGATCCGCAGGATCGCGTTGATCAGCGTGGTCTTGCCCACGCCAGGACCACCGGTGATCACCAGCAGCTTGCTGGCCAGGGCCAGCTCCACCGCCGCCCGCTGGCTGGCGGCGAGATCAAGGCCGAGCCGCTGCTCCACCCAGGCGATCGCCTTGGCCGCGTCAATGGCGCCCCAGGGCGGTGCCCCTTCCGCCAGCTCCCGCAGCGCATCGGCGATGCGTCGCTCATCGCGATGCAGGTGGGCCAGGAAGATCGCTGGCGCGTCCGCCAGGCTGTCGGCCAGCACGGAGCCTTCGCTCAGTTCCAGATCCAGGGCCGTCTGGATTAGGGCGGGTTCCAGGGGCTCGCGGCGGCTGGCTCCGGTTTCATCCGGCCGCTCCACCGCCAGCAGATCCCCGGCGAGCTTGAGCAGCTCCTGCGTGGGCAGGCCGCAATGCCCCTCGGAGCTGGCCTCCAGCAAGGCGTAGTTGATGCCTGCCCGCAGGCGAATCATCGCCGTGGGTTCGATCCCCAGCCGTGCGGCGATGGCATCGGCGGTGCGAAAGCCGATGCCGCGGATATCGCGGGCCAAGCGGTAAGGATTCTCCGCCATCACCCGCACGGCGTCGTTGCCGTAGGTCTTGAAGATCCGCACCGCCCGGGCAGTGCCAACGCCATGGCTGTGCAGGAACACCATGATCTCGCGCACCACCTTCTGATCGGCCCAGATCTGGGCGATGCGACCAGCCCGCACCCGGCCGATGCCCGGCACCTCCCGCAAGCGTTCGGGGGCCTGTTCGATCACCTCGAACACCTGGGACCCGAAGGCATCCACCAGCTTGCTGGCGTAGATCGGGCCGATGCCGCGGATCATCCCCGAGCCCAGGTACTTCTCGATCCCCTCAACGCTGGTGGGCGGTGAGGAGCGCAGGAAGGAGGCCTTGAACTGCAGGCCGTGCTCCCGGTCGTTCACCCAGACGCCGCTGACCGTGACCCATTCGCCGGCGCTGATTTCAGCGGCGTGACCCACCACCGTGACCAACTCCCGCTGGCCGCGGGCCTTGATCCGCAGCACGCAGAAGCCGTTCGTGGAATTGTGAAACGTGACCCGCTCGATCGAGCCCGCCAGCACCTCGGTGGGTTGGCCGCCGCTGCTTGGGCTGCCGGAGGCCTGGACGCCGCCGCTGTTCCCCCCTGGGGGCTGGCCAGCGGCGGATTGGGCCATCCTCCCTGCGGCAGCGGCGCACCCATGCTCGCAAGTGGGCACCTCCCCTCAGC
>JBIIIX010000038.1:0-16385 GCA_044234415.1 Cyanobium sp. | reverse complement strand
ACTTCCAGGACGGCACACTAGCCGAGAAGAATGGCCAATGGGATCCGAATCATGTGATCATTGATGATGAGCTTCATGATCTGTTTGCCCAGGTGCCGGATAAAGTGCTCGTTGAAGTGTATTTGGACACTTGCCACTCGGGCACTGGCCTGAAGGCCTGCGATCTGATGCCGAACCGCCGGCCGCGCTACATCGCGCCACCATCCATGCAAGCCACCGAGGAAGTTGTCAGCCTGCAGTCGCGCGGTTTAAGTCGGCGTGCCGTAGAGCGAGTTGCCAAGAATGTGATCCTGTGGGCCGCCTGCAGAGCCAATCAGACCAGCGCTGACGCTTATATTGGTGGCGCCTACCATGGCGCTTTTACCTACTACTGGGTCAAGGAGATCACGGCGGCAAAGAACAAGATCAGCCGCAATGATCTGCTCAAGAAGGTGAACCTAGACACCAAGGGGCACTACTCTCAGGTTGCCCAGCTTGAGTGTCCGGCCACGCAGCGGAAGACCGCCGCCCAGCTGGAAGCTGAACCGGCGCTCGCTGGAGCGGCCGCCTAACGGGGCAGCCGCTCTGGTGAGCGTCAGCATGGTCAAAGGCCAGGTCCCGTGAAAGCGAGGGGCTAGGCGGGAGCAGGGGTTGGCAGGGGTTTGCAGATCCGCAGCCGTGGCGCTTACTTGAGTGGCACGGAGAGCAGCTTGTAGCCGCCTGTCTTCCCAAATTCCGAGCAGCCTCCCCACAACCCGGCCCAGGTTGCCCTGCTCACACGCCCGCCAGCACCTTGGCCTCCTGCTCGGCGCTCACCACGCGGCCACTGTCTGCAAAACCAGCGATCTGGTCAAAGTTGAGGTAGCGGTAGAGCTCGGCTCCAAACGGGTCGATCTTGGCGGCAGCGATCGCCAGGTAGTCCTCCTTGCTGGGGATACGGCCGAGCTGGGCGCACACCGCCGCCAGTTCGGCGCTGCCGAGATACACCTGGGCGCCGTTGCCGAGACGGTTGTTGAAGTTGCGGGTGCTGGTGGAAAACACGCTGGTGTTGTCCTCCACCCGCGCCTGGTTGCCCATGCACAGCGAGCATCCCGGCATTTCCATGCGCGAACCGGCCGCCTCGAAGATGGCGTAGTAGCCCTCTTCCTTGAGCTTCTCCTCGTCCATGCGGGTGGGTGGGCAGACCCAGAGGCGGGCGGCGTTTTGCCCTTGATCCTTGAGCACGTTGGCGGCGGCCCGGTAATGGCCGATGTTGGTCATGCAGGAGCCGATGAACACCTCATCGATGCGATCACCCGCTACCTCGGAGAGGGTCTTGACGTTGTCGGGATCGTTGGGGCAGGCCAGGATCGGCTCGCTGATCGCATCGAGGTCGATCTCGATCACAGCGGCGTAGTCGGCATCGGCATCGGCCTCCAGCAGCACCGGATTGGCCAGCCAGGCCTCCATCGCCTTGATGCGGCGCGCCAGGGTGCGGGCATCGCCGTAACCGCGGGCGATCATGTTTTTGAGCAATGCCACATTGCTGCGCAGATATTCGCTCACCGTTTCCACGCTCAGCTTGATCGTGCTGCCGGCGCAGCTGCGTTCGGCGGTGGCATCGGTGAGTTCAAAGGCCTGCTCAAGCTTGAGATCGGGCAGCCCCTCGATCTCCATGATGCGGCCGTTGAACACATTCTTCTTGCTCTCCTTGGCCACCGTGAGCAGGCCCTGCTGGATGGCCACATAGGGGATGGCGTTCACCACATCCCGCAGGGTGACACCGGGCTGCAGGGAGCCGCTGAACTTCACCAGCACCGATTCCGGCATGTCCAGCGGCATGGCGCCAATGGCGGCGGCAAAGGCCACCAGGCCGGAGCCCGCCGGGAAGGAAATGCCCAACGGGAAACGGGTGTGGCTGTCGCCGCCGGTGCCTACCGTGTCGGGTAGGAGCATGCGGTTGAGCCAGCTGTGGATGATGCCGTCGCCGGGGTGCAGGGCGACGCCGCCGCGCGAGGCCATGAAATCGGGCAGCTCGGCGTGGGTTTTGAGGTCCACCGGCTTGGGATAGGCGGCGGTGTGGCAGAAGCTCTGCATCACCAGATCGGCGGAGAAGCCGAGGCAGGCCAGCTCCTTCATCTCATCGCGGGTCATCGGCCCGGTGGTGTCCTGGCTGCCGACGGTGGTCATCAGCGGCTCGCAGCTGGTGCCGGGGCGCACGCCGGCCAGGCCGCAGGCCTTACCCACCATCTTCTGGGCAAGGGTGTAGCCCTTGCCGGTGTCGGCGGGGGAAACGGGGCGGATGAACAGGTCGCTGGCGGCCTGACCCAGCTGGGCGCGCACCTTGTCGGTGAGCGAGCGGCCGATCAGCAGGGGGATGCGGCCACCGGCGCGCACCTCATCAGCAATGGTGCTGGGGCGCAGCTCGAAGCGGGCCACGATCTCACCGGCCCCCGGTTCGCCGGCGGCCCGCTCCAGCGTGCCAGCGTGGGGGCGGATCGTGATGACATCACCCGTCTGCAAAGCGCTGACGTCGCATTCGATCGGAAGAGCGCCGGAATCTTCGGCGGTATTGAAGAAGATCGGCGCAATTTTGCCCCCGAGGATCACGCCGCCGCCGCGCTTGTTCGGCACATGGGGGATATCGCTGCCGGTGTGCCACAGCACCGAGTTGATCGCCGACTTGCGCGAGCTGCCAGTGCCCACCACATCGCCCACATAGGCAACGGGATGGCCCTTGCTCTTGAGGGCGCTGATCTGCTCCAAGCCTCCGGGCAGGCGCGTCTCGAGCATCGCCTGGGCGTGCAGGGGGATGTCGGGGCGGGTGGTGGCGTGGGTCGCCGGCGACAGGTCGTCGGTGTTGGTTTCACCCTCCACCTTGAACACGGTGACGGTGATCGCTTCGGGCAGTTCCGGCCGGCTGGTGAACCATTCGGCGGCGGCCCAGCTCTCCACCACCTGTTGCGCCAGGGGGTTGCTGGCCGCCAGCTCGATCACGTCGTGGAAGGCGTCGTACACGAGCACCGTGCGGCTGAGGCCCTCAGCGGCGGCGGCAGCCACCACGGCATCGGGGCTCGCCAGCAGCTCGATCAGGGCACCGACGTTGTAACCGCCAATCATGGTGGCCAACAGGCGCGTGGCCTCCAGCGGGCTCACCAAGGGGCTGGCCACCTCGCCGCGGGCGACGGCCGTGAGCCAGCTGGCCTTCACGTAGGCGGCCTCATCCACCCCCGGGGGGATGCGTTCGCTGAGCAACTCCAGCAGGAATGCCTCCTCGCCGGCCGGCGGCGCGGCCAGCAGCTCGGTGAGGGCCTGGGCCTGGGGCGCGCTCAGCGGCAGGGGCGGCACTCCGAGGGCCTCGCGCTCGGCGGCGGCGGCCCGGTAGGCGGGCAGCAACTCGGCGGGGGGGATGGCGGCGGCGGGGGCGGCGGGCACGGAAGCGGCGTCAGGCATGGGGGCTGGGGGTGCGGATCCGGCCGCTGCGGGGTCGTTGCTTCCATTTTCGTCACCGGCAGGCCGGTTCTTGGTGCTTTGTGCTGCAGAACGGGGGGTGAGGCCTCGGCGGGGACGGCACCACCACCGTGTCGCACCCGAGCTGGTGAGCCGCGGCCAGCAGGGTCTGGTCCGCACTCACCAGGTGGAAGCGGTGGCGATGAGCTAATCGATAGCCAGCGGTGGCTTGAAGCCGCCCGCTGGCTGGTGATTCAAAAAAACAACTGGTAAAGGTCAATCAGGCCTGGCATTCGCGAAAAAGGTGCCAGGTATCGGATCAGAGGCAATCAGTGCCGGAACCGGTCTTGGTGCTGAGATTGATGCGCTCCCTCAGCTTGCGGCTGTACCCGTAGGCAGCGGCGGCGCCAAGGGCAGGCAGGGGGCCGGGGACGGCGGCTGACGATGCGGGGGCGACTTGAGCCCAAACGGTGTTGTCAAAAGTGCGTTGACTGCTGGAGCCCACAAAATTAAAATTCCCATTCCACCACCACCCAGGCAAAGTGTGTCCGTGCTGGGTATCGTCATATCGGAAGGCAAAATCTGGGCCATTATCCGGGTTATCGTTGATTGGATGCCAGTAACCCAGCGAGGATCCTAATGCTAAAGCTAAACCATACGCCAAAGAAGAGTTACCCCACCAAGGCATGACTCCACCATTGGCCGGGGTTGCGAATTTACTGGGGTTGTCGTTGTAAGTTCCGGTAAATGTGGTTACGTCGTAATCTAGGCCATTCACATTCACAACCACGGCCTGAGCCTGGCCGGCGGTCAGCGCCCCCAGCGCCATGGCCGCAAGAAGGGCTGACTTCTTTAGCGATAACCAGCGGCGGCGGGGATTGAAAGTGCTGCCCTTGGCGCTGGTGGATGGGCTTGAGCTGAGGGTCGACATGGTTGGTCTCAAGTCAATGTGGAGATGGCAATTGCTTGATTGCCTGTACGTATTCTCTGGCTTACTGGGCCAAGGCGAGATCATCTGGCTTAACGATGGCTGTCCAATCCTGGACTATCTCCTGTCAGCTTGCCGACAGCCAGTTGTCATCCAGATGACAGATCAACAATTCCAGTCGCTCATTTGGGTCCTGTTAGACTCACGGACCTATTTCTTGCCAGATGATTGCAAGGCTGCTAGCCTCAAGGTAGCTCCAGGGCAAAGCCCTGGGCGCAATGAGCAGGCATGATAACGGCTTTGTTTAAGCGGAAAAGTCTAGATCAATACTGCCTGCTTTGGCAGGGATCGCCTGGGAGGCAAGGCAGTCGCGATTCGGAGCAGGTGCCGATCACGCTGGCCAGCAGTTTGCGGCCTCGATCGGGCCCACCAGGGGGCTGCAGGCGCTGTCCCGGGCAAAGGCTCTCAGCCAACCCGCCTTCACGTTGGCCGCTTCATCCATCCCGTCGGGATGTGTTTGCGGACAAGCTCTAGCAAAGCAGGGTGTGGATATCTGCCGCTCTCATCGCTCCTGATCGCGCAGCTCCCGCAGCAGCTCCACGGCGGAGCCCGCCGGCCCCTGCTGGTGGGCGTGGAAGAGGCGCAGGCGGGCGACCCAATCCTCGGATTCCTCCTCCTTTCCGGTTTCCCGGATCAGCCGCGCCACGGGTCGCCCCCTGCGGGTGATCACCACCTCCTCCCCGGCTTCCACCGCATCGAGGAGGGGCGGAGAGCCCCGCCTTGGCCTGCGCCAGATTGACGGAGCGCATGACCAGATGACTACTTGAGCCATAGCTTAGATCGGGCCGTCAGCACTTCAAACGTGAGCCCCAGAGGCGCATCTGTTTGTGAACCGGAGGTAGCGTTTATCCATGCCGCCTTCCCCTTCCCGACCCAAGGCATCGCCGAACGCGACGCCAGCGATCCGCTGCTCCTGCCCAGGGCGCGCAAGCCGCCAGAGGACTGCCTCCAGGGGCTTGATCGCCGGCGCTAAGCGGCGGCCCTGGCACGCCTGTGCCTCGAACCCCTGGGCGGGCGGAGGTGGCCTTCGGCTCAGGGGCGCGGTGGGCAGCGGTGAAGGATTGGGACTTCACCGCCCAGCTGGGTGTGGAGATGCCGCTCATCGCCCTGGATCATGGGGGCCGATCGGTAGCTGGCGGCGCTGAACGGGTTTGCGGTGGAAGTGGCGACGGGTGGAGCTGCGCGACGCGGTTGGGGCTCGCGACGCGGTGGGAATGGCGACGCAGTGGGAGAGCACTGCCAGGAGGGGCGTTTCCCAGAGCACTAACGTTGAGGATTGACCGCTTCGTGCCGGCTTTCGCCGCAGGCCCGTTCCGATGATCCCCACCTCCGATCTCCACATTGTGGACACCCGGCCGCTGGTGCCGCCGGAGGCCCTGCACCGCGAGCTGCCGATCAGCGCCAGCGCCGCCCGCACCGTTCAGCTGGCCCGGGAGCGCATCAAGGCGATCCTCCATGCCGGCGACCATCGGCTGCTGGTGATCGTGGGCCCCTGTTCGGTGCATGACGTGGAGGCGGCCAAGGACTACGCCGCCGCCATCGCCAAGGCCCAGCGCCAGCACCGAGATCAGCTGGAGGTGGTGATGCGGGTGTACTTCGAAAAACCGCGGACCACGGTGGGCTGGAAAGGCTTGATCAATGATCCCCACCTGGATGGCAGCTACGACATCAACACCGGCCTGAGGCGCGCCCGCGGCCTGCTGCTCCACCTGGCGGAGCTGGAGTTGCCGGTCGCCACCGAACTGCTGGATCCGGTGGTGCCCCAATACATCGCCGACCTGATCAGCTGGACCGCCATCGGCGCCCGCACCACCGAAAGCCAAACCCATCGGGAGATGGCCTCGGGGCTCTCGATGCCGATCGGCTTCAAGAACGGCACCGATGGCAGCGTCAGCACGGCCATCAACGCCATGGAGGCCGCTGCTCGGCCCCATCACTTCCTCGGCATCAGTCAGCAGGGGCAGGCGGCGATCGTGAGCACCACCGGCAATCCGGATGGCCATCTCGTGCTGCGCGGCGGCAAGACCGGACCGAACTTCCACGCCGAGGCGGTGGATGAGGCCGCCCGCCGCTTAGCCGCCGAGGGCCTACCCGCCCGGCTGATGGTGGACTGCAGCCACGGCAACTCCAATAAGGACTACCGCCGTCAGGGCGAAGTGCTGCGGGCCGTGGCCGACCAGCTGCGCGGCGGCTCCACCGCCGTGATGGGCGTGATGCTGGAAAGCCACCTCGTGGCCGGCAACCAGAAGATCCCCGCCGATCTGTCGCAGCTCACCTACGGCCAGAGCGTCACCGACGCCTGCATCGATCTGGCCACCACGCTGGAGTTGCTGGAGGAGCTGGCGGCCGCCGTGGGAGAGGTGCGCGAACGGCGGCTGGTGCCCGCCTGACCTCTGCAATTGCGGTTGGCCACCACCCAAGCCGCCCTGGCTGAAGGCAAGGGCGGCAACAACGACTGCAATCACTGGGATATCGCGAGGGGCACCCAGATCTGGCACTCAACGATTGCGAGTGCCAGGGCATCGGCAATCCAAAGCAATGTTCAAGCTGGACAACGTGGCCGTTGACGCGGTTTAGCGTTGTGCACCTCTTCAATCCTGGAGGTTGGTGCATGGCCTACCTTCTTCAGTTCTGCGGCCTGTCTGATCCGCTGCAGCTCTTCTATTTGGAGCAACGCAGCGCCGCCGCCGCCATCGAGCCCGAGCAAGGCCCCGCCTTTGCTGGATTTCGCCCCTTCCACCTCGATGATCTGCTCGCCTGGTCCCTGGAGACCGCCCGCCAACGGCACTGGGACAGTGAGCAGATCCAGCGCACGGTGCTTGATGTCTGGATGGATCGGGCCGATGTGATCCGCCAGTGGCAGGCCCGGCTGCGGGTCGAGCCGTCGGATCGTCTGCTGGTGGCTGCCCTTGGCAGCCGAGGCGATTGGCGCCAGCGCTGCGAGACCTTGCTGCAGGCCTGACGGCGGCCCACCACAAACCTGAACCAGGCTCAACAGCTGAAGCGCCACAGGGCGGCTACCGCCAGCGGCACAGAGAGGTTGTCCACCCCCAGCGGGGCCACCTGCTCCAAAGCCGTGGCGGTACCGACCATCACCAGCAACATCAGCGGTTCTGGAGCGGCGGGCATGCGGACCAGCGACAACACAAGCAGCACCACCAGGCTCGCCACGGCCATGGAGCTGGTTCCCGCGAGAGAGCGGCGCTCACCCAGCACCCTCCAGCTCGGAGAAGGAACCAAAGGGCCCACCAAGCCCGCCAGTCCGTCTCCAAGGGCCATCACCAGCACCCCGGCGCACACCGCATCGGCCCGTTCCGGCCAGAGCCAGGCCAGCAACACCGTGATCGACAAGCCATAGGCAACCGTGCCAAAGCTGTCTCGCCCCACATCCTCAATGGCGGGGAGGAGACGCTGGCGATGATTGAATGCCGCCAGCAGGGTGATCAAGGCCGCGGCCGATAGGGCCAGCCAGCGGTCGATCCCCGTGACCCAGGCCAGCGGAACCACGGCGCCGCCGCCGATGTGCACCACCTTGCGACTCCACTCCTGCTGAACGCTCCAGCGGCGGCGGACCAGCACCGCCACGAGGGCCAGCATGGTGAGCCAGCCGCTCACCACAACCACTCCAAGCCATGGCCGCGCCCAGGCTGGGAGGCCAGCCACCCAGGTCATCGCGGCATCAGGCGGCCCGTTGCATGCTGCTCAACAGCCGCAGCTTGAGGATGGCCTTGGCCTCCAACTGGCGCACGCGCTCCCTGGACACATTGATCTTGCGGCCAATCTCGGCCAGGGTAAGGGGCTCCGCCCCCTCCAGGCCGAAACGCAACCGCAGGATCTGTTGCTCCCGGTCGTTGAGCTGGGAGAGCCAGGTGCCGAGGTGCTCCTTTTGCAAACTCCGATCCATGGAGTCGATGTGTTCGTTGCTGTTGGGATCGGCGATCAGCTCCCCGAGCGTGCTGCGGTCCTCTTCTCCTCGAGCGTGAGCATCAAGGGAGGCGCAGGGAGCGCTTTGTGAGATCAGGTCCTCCAGTTCCGTGGGCTGCATGCCCATGGCATGGGCCAACTCCAACCGGTTCGGCTGACGCCCCAGACGATGCGAGAGCTCTCGGCTGATGCGACGCATCTTGGAGAGCTTCTCACTGATGTGGATCGGCAGGCGGATCGTGCGGGCACTGTTGTCGATCGCTCGGGTCATCCCCTGGCGAATCCACCAATAGGCGTAGGTGGAAAATTTGTACCCCATTGCCGGATCGAACTTGTCCACCGCCCGCTCCAGACCGATGGCGCCCTCTTGGACCAGATCCAGCAGTTCTAGTCCCTGATTCTGATACTTTTTGGCAACACTTACCACGAGGCGCAGGTTGGCGGCCATCATCCGATCCCGAGCTCGCTGGCCCATCCGGATTTGACGTTGTTGCTTGGGCGTGAGCTCGCCAGCCGGGAGCTCATGAAAGCGTTTGGCCGCCTGCACGTGATGGGCCAGCTCGATTTCCTCCGCCGGTGTCAGCAGAGGAACCCGACCGATGCTGCTCAAATACCAACCGATCGAATCAGCACTAAGTCGCCCCTGCTGGCGTGTGCCAGTCTGGCGGCTGGCCGGTGTGCCACGTGAAAGTGGAACCGCCCCGGACGTGGACATGGCCAAAGGGCCAGCCCCGTCGGAAGCGGAATGCAGAGGTGTCCCCATCACCCCAGGCCTCCGAAATGAATTTGGCCGGAGATTAGCACTTGGCAGGCTGCTGTAAGGGCATAAAACCGAAGATTTTCTGCAAGCCGCTGCAACCACGGTGTTGCTCGCTACGCCATCAGGTGTCCCTGTTCGGGGGCGTCAACCGACCATGCCAACGCTTCATCAAGGTGGCCTGCACCTGAAGTTCCTCCCCTTCTGGCTGGCGCTGACAGTATTGGCCATCACTCTGCATCTGCCAGGCGCGGCTATCGCGCAAATAGAGATCCATCAGCTTCTGGAGTTGAATCTTCAGGCGCGGATCCTCGATCGGGGCCACGGCCTCGACCCGTCGGTCCAAGTTGCGCGGCATCCAGTCGGCACTGCCGATCAAGAATTCATCCTCGCCGCCATTGCCAAACCAGAACAATCTTGAGTGTTCAAGGAAGCGGCCAATCACGCTGATCACCCGGATGTTTTCGCTCAGCCCCTCCAGCCCTGGACGCAGTGAACACATGCCGCGCACAACCAGGTCGATCGGCACTCCGGCCTGGGATGCCTCGTACAGCAAGGCGATGATGGCTGGATCCACCAAGGCATTCATCTTCGCTCGGATCCAAGAGGGTCGGCCAGCCTTGGCATGGTCGATCTCGCGGCGAATCAGCTGCTCCATGCCACGGCGCAGTGACACCGGCGCCACCAGCAGCTTGCGGAACGTTTGCTGCTTGGAGAAACCCGTGAGGTAATTGAACAGCTCCACCAGGTCCTGACCGAAGTCCTCCCGACAGGTCAGCAACCCCAGGTCGGTGTAGAGAGTTGATGTTTTGGAGTTGTAGTTGCCGGTGCCGATGTGCATGTAACTGCGCAGCTTCTCCTTCTCCCGACGCACCACCAGCAGAACCTTGGTATGGGTCTTCAGGCCCAGCACCCCATACACCACGTGGACGCCAGAACGCTCCAGCTGGCGGGCCCATTGGATGTTGTTGTCCTCGTCAAAGCGGGCCTTGAGTTCCACCAAGGCCATCACCTGTTTGCCATTTTCCGCGGCGCGAATCAGCGCCGCCACCACAGGCGAATCACGCGAGGTGCGATAGAGCGTCATCTTGATGGCCAGCACCGAAGCGTCCTCCGCAGCCTGGCGCAGGAACTCCTCTACGGAGGTGGCGAACAGGTCGTACGGGTGATGCAACAGCACATCGCTTTGGCGTAACACCGAGAAAATGCTCTGGAATTCCTCCTCTTTGATCGAGCCATCCTCCAGCTGGCTGCGCTGGGCCGGCACCAGCGCGGGAACGGTGCGCCCGGAAAAGGGGCGATCTTTGAGATTGGCCAACGGTGTCGCCAGCAGACTCATCAGATCGTCGAGACCCAGCGGACCGTTGATGCGGTACAGATCCTCTGGCGCCACATCACAGCCATCCAGCAACAGCTGCACCACTTCATCAGGCATTTCGTCGGCCACCTCAAGCCGCACCACCTCACCGCCCATGCGCCGCTTGCGCAGGCCAGCCTGCAGCGCTTCCATCAGGTCGTCCGCCTCGAGGTCTCGCAACTCCAGGTCGGCATCGCGGGTCACACGGAAAAAGTAGTGGCCCTCCACGGTCATCCCTGGGAACAGCAAGGCCAGGTTGAAGGCCACCAGCTGCTCCAACGGCACGGCAGTGAACTGGGGTTCCGGGGAACGGCCGCTCAGCTGCACCGGGATCGGCACGAACCGCGGCAGCAGCTTCTGGGGCACTTTCACCCGGGCGAATTGCTGCTGGCCGCTATCCGGATCGCGGATCAGGGCCGCCACGTTGAGGCTGAGGTTGCTCATGAACGGAAACGGATGGGCTGGATCCACCGCCAAGGGCGTCAGCACGGGGAAGATGGCGGTACGGAAACAATCGTCCGCCCAGCTGCGTTGGGCTGGATTCAAGCGTTGATAGTCGAGCAGATGCACCCCATATTCAGCCAGGTTGCGCTTGAGCGAGTGGCGATAGTGTTGTTGCTGTAGATCCAGGAGCGGCCGCAGCGTTGAGTGGATCGCCTCCAATTGCTGCAAGGGAGTGCGGCCGTCATCGCTCAGCGTGCTGACGCCAGCATCCTGCTGGCTCTTGAGTGAGGCCACCCGAACCATGAAGAACTCATCGAGATTATTGCTAAAGATTGCACTGAACTTTGCCTGCTCAAGCAAAGGGGTGTGCTCGTCGAGCGCCTGGGCCAATACCCGCTGATTGAAGGCAATCCAGCTCAGCTCGCGGTTGATGTAATGCTCAGGAGCAACAGTGGAATTCGTGGCCATGGCGTCAGGCGCTCCTGCGGATCCCGGGTGGGGCGATGGCGGCAAAGTAGCAATTGAGAGCCTTCAAGCCCTGTGTCCCAGATCGCTGCGCTCCCGTGTTGGCGGTCCCCCAGCCACCAGCGCCGCCACGGCCAGCAACAAAGCGATCCCCAGCCAGAAGGGCCCCCGAGGGCCAGCGGCCAGGTACACCAGCCCCGCCAGCCAGGGCCCCAGGAAACTGCCCAGGCTTTGCAGGCCCTGCAGGCTGCCGAGGGCAGCCCCCTGGCCGTCGTCGTCGAGGCGGCGCGACACCAGGCTGCGCAGGCAGGGTGTAAGCAGACCCGTGCCGCAGGCCAAGAGCGCCACCGCCGGGAACACCACAGCCAGCGCCTGGGCCGCCGTGACCTGGGCGATCAAAGCGCAGCCCACGATCACCAACCCGGTGCCCACCAGGCACAGCCGCCACTCGCCGAACTGCCGCACCAGCGGGCCGATCAGTGCGCCCTGAACCAGGGTTGCCACCACCCCCACCACCACGAACGCCGCCGTGGCCAATCCCGGACCCCAGCCGAACATCTGCTTGAAATACACCACCAAGATTGAGGTGAAGGCGCTGAAGGCCAGGAAGAACAGAAAAAAAGCCAGACACAGCCGGCGCACCTCCACGCGCCTCAACACCCGGGCCAACTGACTGGTGGGCAACAGCTGCCGCCGCCGGGGCAGGGGGATCCTGGCCTCGATCGGATGGGTCTCCGGCAGCAGCGTCAGCACCACCACCAGGTTGAGCACGGCGAACCCCAGGGCCGCCAGCAAGGGCAGGGCCGCGCTGGTCGCCGCCAGCAGGCCGCTGAGCCCGGGGCCGAGGATGAAGCCCAGGCCGAAGGCCACACCAATCAAGCCGAAAGCCCTGGCCCGCTGCTCCGGCGGCGAGCTATCCGCCAGCACCGCGCCTGCGGTGGCGGCGGTGCCGCCGCTCATGCCATCAATCAGCCGCGCCGCGAACAGCAGCAGCAGCGGCAGGCCCGCCGCGCTGGCCGCGGGCCACAGGCGGTTCCAGGGAAACAGGATCGTGAAGCTGAACAACGCCAGACCGAGCACCGAGCCGGCCACGCAAACGCTGATCACCGGCCGCCTGCCGTAGCGGTCGCTGAGGGCGCCGATCAGGGGCGTGCAGCAGAACTGGGCCACCGCGTAGCTGCCGCCCAACAGCCCCACCACCAGCCCCAACTGGCGACCATCCCCAACCAGCCCCACCAACAGATACGGCAGCAAGGGGAACACCATGCTTTCGCCCATGCGGTCGTTGAGCAGGGTCAGGAACGCGCTCAGCTGGGGCGAGGGACGACCAAAACCCATGCCGACCGGCGAAGCTGCACCCCAACCCTCCCATGGGGCCGGTCGGCCAGGAGCTGGCGACGGCAGTCGCGGCTGCGACTACTGTCGTCCAATGTGACCGAAACACCCCGGGCGCTCCGACGGGCGCAGATTCGGTTTGTTCGTGATGAAGCCTGGTTCGCCCCCGCCGCCGCCGCCGGCGTCGCCACCACCGCCGTCGCAGCCACCACCGCCGTCGCTGCCGCCGTCGCTGCCGTGGTTCGGCACCCCGTCCGCCATGGCGGCCAACGCCCCAGCCGCTGAGCGGCGTCGCCAGTTCGTGGCCGCCGCGGCGGGCCTTGTGTTGGTGTTGTTCCTGGTGGCTCACCTGGGGGCGTTGTCGCTGGCTCCTTGGGCCCCCGGGCGGTTCGAGCGCTGGGCCGCCCAGCTCCATGCAGCCCCCTGGTTGCCGCCGCTGGAGTGGGGTCTGGCGGCAATCCTTCTGGCTCATCCTGTGCTGGCCCTTTGGCGTCTGCTTGCCGGACGGGCCGCCGTGGGTGCCGTGCAGCCGCTGCGGCGCAGTCGCCGCCAGGACTCGGCTCTGGCGGCCTTCGCCGCCCACAGCCAGGGCTGGAGCGGCGCTCTGCTGCTCGGCTTCTTGGTGGTTCATCTGGCCCAGCTGCGCTGGCATCGCCCCGCGGCAGGCCAGGAACTGCCAGCGCTTCAAGCGGTCTTGGCCCAACCGGCCTCGCTGCTGCTCTACGGGATCGCCGGCTTGGCTGTGGCGCTGCATCTGATCCAGGGCGTGGAGGCGGCCCATCGCAGCCTCGGCCTGCTGGAGCCCAGCAGCGCCGCGTCGATCCGCCGCTGGGGCCGGTTCGCGGCGCTGCTGCTGGGTGGGGGCTTCTCCCTCCTGGCCCTGGCGTTACGCCTGCTGCAGATCCAACCATGACAACCGCTGCTCCCCACAGCCCGCAGTCGCGCTCGGCCGCGGCTGGCCTCGATCCGCGGCTCCCCAGCGGACCCTTGCCCGGGGCCTGGAGCCGTTATCGCGATGGCTTGCCTCTGGTCAGTCCGGCCAACCGCCGTCGTTTCGAGATCCTCGTGGTGGGCACGGGTTTGGCCGGGGCCTCCGCCGCCGCCAGCCTCGCTGAGCAGGGCTACCGGGTGACGGTGATCACGTATCACGACAGCCCGCGGCGGGCCCATTCCGTCGCCGCCCAAGGGGGCATCAATGCCGCCCGCAACCAGGCCAACGACGGCGACAGCGTCGCCCGCCTGTTCCGCGACACCCTGCGCGGTGGCGACTTCCGCGCCCGCGAAGCCGGCTGCTACCGCCTCGCCGAGATCAGCGGCGCGATCATCGACCAATGCGTGGCCCAGGGGGTGCCCTTCGCCCGGGAGTACGGCGGCCTGCTGGCCACCCGCAGTTTCGGCGGCACCCAAGTGAGCCGCACGTTCTACGCCCGCGGCCAGACCGGCCAGCAGCTGCTCTACGGGGCGTATCAGGCGCTGCTGCGCCAGGTGGCGGCCGGGCGGGTGCGGTTGTTGCCCCATCGCGAGCTGGTGGAGCTGGTGGTGGTCGATGGCGTCGCCCGTGGCGTGGTCTGCCGGGATGGCCGCGGCGGTGGCCTGGAGGTGCACACCGCCCAGGCGGTGCTGCTGGCCAGCGGCGGCTACAGCAATGTGTATTTCCTCTCCACCAATGCGCTGAAGAGCAATGCCAGCGCCATCTGGCGCGCCCATCGCCAAGGTGCCTGCTTCGCCAATCCCTGCTTCACCCAGATCCACCCCACCTGCATCCCCGCCGGCGATGCCTGGCAGAGCAAGCTCACCCTGATGAGCGAGAGCCTGCGCAACGACGGCCGCATCTGGGTGCCGCAGCAGTCAGGCGACAACCGAGCGCCGGAACAGATCCCCGAGGCCGAGCGCGATTATTTCCTGGAGCGTCTCTACCCCAGCTACGGCAATATGGTGCCACGGGATGTGGCCTCCCGCCGCGCCCGAGAGCTTTGCCTCGCTGGCCGCGGTGTCGGCCCTGGGGGGCGGTCCGTGTATCTCGATCTTGCTGAGGCGATCCAGCGCGATGGGCCGGCGGCGATTGAGGAGCGCTATGGCAACTTGCTGGAGATGTATGAGCGGATCAGTGGCGATGACCCCCGCCAGCGGCCGATGCGCATCTACCCCGCTCCGCACTACACGATGGGGGGACTGTGGGTGGATTACCAGCTGATGAGCACCCTGCCGGGGTTGTTTGTGCTCGGCGAGGCCAACTTCTCCGAACACGGCGCCAACCGGCTGGGAGCCAGCGCCTTGATGCAGGGCCTGGCGGACGGCTATTTCATCGCTCCCGCCACGGTGCCGGCCTGGCTGGCCGGCCATCCCCAACCCAGCATCAGCAACGACCATCCCGCCTGCCGCGAGGCCTTGGCCTCTGCCGAGGCACGCATTCTGGGGCTGCGGACGATCCGCGGCAGCCGCCCGGTGGATACCTTCCATCGCGAACTGGGACTGCTGATGATCGATGCCTGCGGCATCAGCCGCAGCGCCGAGGGCCTGCAACGCGCCCTGGTTGACCTGGCCTCCCTGCGCCAGGCCTTCGAGCAGGATCTGCGCCTGCCGCCGCCGACCGGGATCGACGCCGAACTGGAGAAGGCCCTCCGGCTGGACGACTTTTTCGGTCTGGCCGAACTGATGCTGCGCGATGCCCTGGCCCGCGAGGAGTCCTGTGGCGCCCACTTCCGCGTCGAGCACCAGGGCCCCGATGGCGAGGCGCAACGCGACGACGAGCGCTTCGCCCACATCGCTGCCTGGGAGTTCCGCCAGGACGGCCCGCCGCGACGCCACACCGAACCGCTGGGGTTCAGCCTGCTCACACCCAGCACTCGCAACTATCGCTGATGCCCCTTGCCCTCACTCTGAAGATCTGGCGCCAGGAGGATGGCGCTGCCAGCGGCGGCTGGGAGAGCCATCGGCTTGAGGGGCTTTCGCCCGATCTCTCGCTGTTGGAGGCCCTCGACCTGCTGAACGACCGTTTGGTGCAGGCCGGCGCCCGACCGGTGGGATTCGACCACGACTGCCGTGAGGGCATCTGCGGCTCCTGTGGCTTCCTGATCAACGGCCAGGCCCACGGCCCCATGGCTGGCACCAGCGTCTGTCAGCTGTACCTGCGCCACTTTCGCGATGGCGACACCCTGGTGCTGGAACCCTGGCGCGCCCGAGCATTTCCCGTGCTGCAGGACCTCAGCGTCGATCGTTCGGCCCTGGATCGCATCATCGCCGCCGGTGGCTACTGCTCGGTGAACACCGGCAGCGCCCCCGACGCCGACACCTTGCTGATCGGCCATGACCAGGCGGCCAGCGCCTTTGATGCGGCCACCTGCATCGGCTGCGGCGCCTGTGTGGCCTCATGCCGCAACGCTTCCGCCTCCTTATTTGTGGCGGCAAAGCTGGCCCACCTGGGCCAGCTGCCACAAGGGCAGCCGGAAAGACGCCAACGGGCCCAAGCGATGCAGGCGGCGATGCAAGCCGAGGGCTTCGGCAGCTGCGGAAGCCAGCTGGAATGCGAGGCGGTCTGTCCGAAGCAGATCTCCGCCGACTGGATCAGCTGGATGCGACGGGAGGATTGGAGCCAAACGGGCTGAGGCCTGGCCTGGTTGGTCGGTTGGCGATGGCAGGTCCGCCGCGACCCGCCAGGGTGACTCAGCGCTGCTGTGCCGCGGTAGCGGCCGGATGGCAGCCTCAGG
>JBIIIX010000233.1:0-4845 GCA_044234415.1 Cyanobium sp. | reverse complement strand
TATCCATCACAAATACTTTCCGCCCTATCGCAATACAATATCAGCCAAGGAGCGTCGTTCCGAGCTAAATTTGGCTGCCATCCTCATCAACCCAGGCACGCAGGCAGTCCACATCAGATTTAGTGCTGGCGCAGTGCGGAACAGCTTTGAGGCTCCCTACCTTGCTAATAACCTAATGGGAGTTAAACCACTCGGTGTTCGCCCCTGGAATACCGGTCCTGGCGATGCAACCGCTGTACAGATGTTGCGCGGCAAGCTCGATTCCCGCCTTGTGGACGAGATCACGATCCCGCCCCGCAGCAGGATCGTTCTGTTCAACACTCCCTTGCCTGCCCTTGGCATCGCCAATGCACTGCTCAAGGGCATCAGCGACGGTCCCTTTCAGGTTGCTGTGGTAGCTGTTCGCGATCCTCAATCAGATGCAGATGTGATCAACGTACTAGATGCCGGTCGGTTGGCGCCGGGTCGCATCTACCTAAATCGCATCGCCGACATTCATGCGAGGCGCATTTTCTCCAGGGTTGGCGGGGTCGCCTTGGGCGATTCCTACCAGGCAACGATCAATCACGATCTCAATACACAGGGTCCGTTGCACGTACCCCTCACCAGTACGGATCGCCATAACTTTGGCACCCGAGATGTCCAGGTCAACCCGTTAGCTTCGCGGATGGTGGACTCCTCACTGGATAACGTTGGTACCTACGGAGTAAGGTTTGACGTTGATCTGAACCTGATTGGCAGCGGTCCTTACGAACTGGCGTTCAGCCATCCATCCCCCAATGGAGGCAGGGATTTCACCGCGTTCCGGGGCTCCATCCAGATTCAAACCCAGGATGGCCAACAGGAAGTCCACGTTGGCCTTCGCTCCGGCCAGAGCGTCTCGCTGGCGTCGCTGAGCTTGAGGCCTGGCGTCAGCAATCCCATCCGGGTCAGCCTTGTCTATCCCGCGGATGCCACCCCGGGTCATCTGCTCAGCGTCGTCAGCGCTAGCCAACTCGCCAGGGCTCAGGAAAGGGAGCGGCAGCTTGAGGTGGCGCGCGCCGCCGCGAGTGCCAATCAACCACCACGCAACGCCCCCCCTCCCCCCGTCGGCCTGCCCTTGGCGGAAATAACGCCGCCGCCTCCGGTGCTGCGCCCGCCAGCTTCCCTAACTCCCGCGGCCCCGGCGATGCCGCGGCGCCAGCCCCCGCCCTCCACATGGGACGGATTGCCATCTGAGCCGCCAGCGATCAATCAACAGTTGCCCCTGCCGAGCGCCACGATTGGCCGTCTGGCTGGTCAGGATCAGGGCGTTGAAGAGCATTACCGTCGTCTTGTCGATGCCCAGGAGAGGCAGCAACGCATTTTCTATCAGCCATGAACGCTTGCCCGCCGACATCGCGAGTTCACGCCGATAGAACGGGCCGAACGCTCGGGAGCCATGGCTGAACCGTCCGAGGAGCGTCGACGCATCCAACTCAATCTGAAGTTGAGCCTGCTGGAGCAGGTCGATAGCCTGAAGAAAGAATGGGGCATTCGCAACCGCGGCGAGGTGTTTGAGCGCCTGTTGGAGGAGGTTTTCGGCACCACTGAGCAGGATCACGAGGTTGAAAGCGAAACAACCGTCCACCACGCTGGGGTGGTCGAGCATGTATTGGATGAGCAATTAGCGCTGGTCCTCGTCGGTCCAGGGACCTTGAAGAGCCAGGAGGCCCCTGAACCTGTCGTGAAACCAAACAGCGCCGACCTACCTTCCCGTCGGCGTGGCGGCATAGACTTACCTGGATTTGTACAGCGGAATACCCAGCAGTTGCGTCGCAGCTTCCAAGCGCATTCCTACGCCGAGCCTGGCCTGCCGACAGCGCCGGCCATCGCCATGGATGTGGTGCATCAAGCCCAGTCACAAGCCCGAGAGCACTGGCTGGATCTCTATGGCCAAGCACCTACCGATGCTGTCCTGGAAGCGGCCATGCTCTGGCTGGCACGTGATGTTTGGCCCCAGTGCGACCAATGCGAAGGGCGCAGCTTTACCTGGTCTAGTGCCTGTTACGCCATGACAGAACTCGTCCGGGATTGGCAGGATGCTCCTCCCAGTTTTGAGCGAGTGATCGTGATGGCGGGCATTCTCGAAGACCCGTACAGTGCCACCACTTTGCCGGTGCGGATCCCAACCCTGATCCGCTCGTTCACACAGCGATTCCGCCGCAGGCGTGGCGGCACCTCCTTCGCGATGCTCGAGCAAACGATGACGGTCCAGGGAGCGCTGAAAACACTGCAGGTGCACCCCACTCCGGATCAAGGGATCACGCTGGGCCAAATCCGAGAGGCCTATCGGGAGATGGCGCTACAACACCATCCGGATTCCGGCGGATCGGTGGAGGCGATGCGGAGGATCAATGAGGCCTACCAACTGTTGAAGGAGCTTTATCGCCAACGCTAAGCTCCTCCCTTAGGCACTCGACTCGCAGCCGGTAACCAGCGGCCCATGCTGCGAAGTTGGCGATCGGCCCATGTTCAGCCGCGGCTGCCGGGGATGGGATCTCGGCGCGGAAGGAAACGGCCGTCCGCCGGCACCAGGCTTTACCTCAGACCCAAGACGCCAGCCCAACGCATAGACCATGGCAGTTGTCTCGGACAAGACACTCTGCGAGACTCAACAAGAGTCTCATTTGGACCTAAGGAGATCGTCTTCCAGGTCTGTCGCCCCGTCGGGCTCGGCTAATCGACGACGGCGCCGCCCCCTCGTACGGGATCATGGCTGCCATGTGAGATTCCAGCCTGAAGGCCAGCGCTGGAGGTCCGTCGCGTCGATTGGCGACACCACTTCGCCGCAAAGACAAGGGTCTCAGATGAGATGCGTATCGGGACTATTGATCAGTCTCATATGGGATGCAGCAGATTGTTGTCTGCGCTCTTCGGGCGGCGATCTGCCGCCGCCGCCGATGGAATCAGAGTCTCCCCCAATGCGAAGCAAGGCCCCTTGGAACGGAACCACTCCGAAATTTTTTGTCTTGGCCCAACCGCCGCTCAAATCGCTCAGCACGGTGGCTCGCAACAATCGATGGGCGCCGTTGCGAACCATTCAAGGGCAGCAGCGATCGATTACTTTGTCTCAGTAGTCTTATAATAGTCCTGTTTTTAGACTTATTCTGAGATTCCGATGAGACATCCAATCCTGTTTTTTTGTGCGGTTCTGGCTGCGGTGGATGAAGTATTTCCGCCTCGCACCTGCGCCAAGCCCCACCCCAAATGGCAAAACCAGGCGAGCCCATGAGAGGGGCATTTGCGCTCGGCATGAGACGCAGCAAGACCGCAACCGCGAGCATCAAGGTTGGCGCTTCTGCTCTGTGGCCGGAGCAATGTGTCCAGCAGCGCGTGGGGCGGGTGCTCCATGGTCCAAGCCTGTCCATCACACCGTAAGAAACTAGTGGCAGCAGGCGATCTCAAGACCTTTGTCCAGTTGAGTATCTGTGGTAAACACAGATACGCAAGCCTCCTGGTGCCTTGCTTTGGCTCGGGACTGGACCAGCTGGCTCCAGAAGCGATCCGATCATCCCATCCTGGCCTCAGTCTTAGACACGTTCCGAGTCGCATCTGAGACAGCTAAACGGATGTTGGGGGTCGAGTCTTTTGCGGCTGGAACTCTGCCGAGCTCCGCAAACGCACCTGCCAAGAACCCCGAACCAGGGGGGAGGCTCGCATCAGCCAGGGGCCGAGCCAACACGCACGACTCACCATTCCACAGAGGCATAGGCGGGAGACAAGCACTCGTGGTGCTGCAACCGCTTGCTGAGTTCCAGGCAGCATGGTCTCCACCGCCGCACAGATCTTCGTCCACGAGCCCCCGTGCCACGGTGAGCGCTAGGCCCACGCCCAACGCATGCGCATCTCACCTGTCTCAGACAGCTCCCGCGGCGAGACCCGTGTCAAGTCTCACCCGAGACTAGCGATTCATTGATGGAGCCTCGGCACGTGCCCGCCATGAGCTGGGCGGTGGAGTTGATGCTTGCTCTCAAGCGGCCATCGTGGGATCAGCAACGATCGATTAGGGCTATTCCGCATCTCTCGGCAGCTGGGGTGGGTGTCCGACGCCATTGAAGTTGGCAGGCCAAGGGGATCAGCACGGGACAGGTGGGTTGGCGGGAGTCTTGGTAGATCCGGTTCAAACGTGTCGAATCCATCCCAGCGCCTAGAGGCATTGCTGAGCCCTGCAAGCAACCAAGATCAATCCGTTCGCTAGCCCCAAACCGCCGGCTGCACACCCTCTTGGCCCAAGTGACAGGCGAAGAGCAAAATGACTCACCAATCTCACATGGGTCAAATTGTGAGTCCTACTATGATTCTCGAATGAGATTTACGCGCATCCTTGGCTGGGGCAGTCGGCCCAGCTCCTTTCGCAGCGACGAACGGTCCTCGCTGCTTGAACGTGCAACACGAAGTTGGCTACCCCCTCACGCCCAGTGCTGCGATCACACACCAAAGCGATGCGGCCCAGCCGCGCGGCAAGGGCACCGTTAAACAGCTGGGTTTGCCCGTAGCTTGTGTGATGAAACCCGTCGCGAGGCTCCCATCCGACACAGCAGGTGTGGACGTTGTTACGGTGATGTGAGGCATGGATGCGGCAGCCAATGATTGCCAGCCTGCCGTTAGGGCGCTGGAAACCTAGCTGCATACAATCAAGAACTTCCCCACCCCTGTGGTTACTGCGACCCGCCTCTGCGTAACGCCTGACTAAACGGGGCGAGGTTTCAGGTGGTGGTCTGCATCCCCTGAATCAGAAAATCAAAGTAGGGACCCGCCAAGCGAGCCTGCTGGCTATTCAGAAGCGAGATCGATGCCTCCTTGAGGGTGCGCATCGATTCCACC
>JBIIIX010000234.1:0-4845 GCA_044234415.1 Cyanobium sp. | reverse complement strand
CGAGCACATCGGCGCGCGCCACGAGAAAGTCCCAATCGCTGACATTGAATTGCACCAACTCCGGATGGGTGATCGGCGTGCTGGCGATCGAACCCACCCCCAGGCCCGCCGCCCGGATCAAGCGGCTCATCACGTCGGCATCCTGGCTGTCGCGATACACGGCGGAACGGCGCAGGCGGGTCATCTGGATCGCTTTGTCGCTGAGATCCACCCGCAGGCGGCACCCCTCGGCGCTGGCCGTCACGGCATGGCGGGTCACGAGACCCTCGAACACCGGCGTGGCGGCGGGTCCGTCCTCCACGTAGCCGAGAGCGATGCTCACCGAGGCGCCGGGAGCGAACAGGGGGTCGTCACTGAGGGGGAAGCCCTCGCCGATGAGGCTGCCATCCAGCAGGGTGAGCGAGGCCTGGGGCACCCGGTTGATCTCGAGCTGAATCTGGAGATCGAGCACTTCGAACACGTCGGGCAGGGGGCGCCCAGCGCAGCGGATCCGAACGTCTGGTAGCCCCATCATGTTGAGCTCAGCGGTCGTGCCAAGGGAGGGAAGAGCAACTCTTGCCCCGGCGTGAGGCAGCGCAGGTCGTCGAGCTGATTGAAGGCGGCCACCTGCAGATAGGGGTCGCTGCTGCCGTAGTACCGCAAGCACAGCATCGGCAGGGTTTCTCCCGCCAACACCAGGTGGCGATGGCTGAGATCCGGAGAGGAGAGCCGTAGGCGAGCCATCTGCTTGGTGGGATGGACAGCCTCCACGAAGGTGGCCGTAATCTCCGCGGTCAGCGCCCTGCCCATGCGATCAAATAAGCCATAGCTGATGTCATAGTTCTTCAGGCGTGCCTCGAACGAGGAGCGCAGACCATCACTCGCCCAGCTCAGTCGCAGGTAGGAGGGTTCGTGAGAGGCTCCATTGATGCGTTGGCAGAGGCGTTGAAACAACTCCAGCTGTTGCGGCACATTCACGGGTTGCACCTGACCAGGATTGGGGACGTAACCGCCGAGATCCACGCCGCTAAAAAACAACTTCACGCTCAACTGCTTGGAGCCACTGGCGTAAAAGTTGGCCTTGGCAGAACTGGTGGAAAGCCCCTGCTTGGATTCGTATACGTTCTCTTGCTTGAACGATAATGATTCCGGTGTGTAGGGCGCCATCATCTGGTTGGGCGCGGGGGTAACCGGTCTGGAAAACTTGCTGTCGAGGAAAGCGTGGATCTGCAGTTGAGCCGGCTTAATCGTGTCCAGAGGGTTCATAGCCATGGGATTCAGCGCTCCTTCAGCCGCGCAAGTTGGCGTAACACCAAGCGGGTGCAGCGGCTTACCAGTTCAGCCTCGTTGACCGCGGTGGCGGGCTGGGGCGCTGTGGTCACCACGGCGCGAATGATCAGTTGGCGCAGTTCAATCGTCATGGCGCTATCTTCACAGGGAGAGCATCCGCATACGCGTATAGGTGAGCCTCAGCGTTTCAATCAGGAATTCCTCAGACTTGGCGTCAAGATTCCTGATTTGCCAGGAGATCGGCAAGGCTTCGCTGAACATGAATGCCGTTGTCGGTAGGCCTATCTCCGAATAGATGGTCAGCAGCACATCGGAGCGGGTGAAGGCAAAGTCGTTGAAGGCTGTCTGTATTTGTAGTCGCAACGGCGAGCCAAGCACCATGCCGCGCTTCAGTTCGAGGTCTTCATAGCTGATGCTGCTGGGGATCTTTCTCTGGTTGACGCCGGCGGCAGCGGTGGGGTCATCGCGGGTTTTGATGCTGGCATGCAGACCGGAAACCTCCTGGAAGCGGATGTCGAGGGGATTGGGAGTGACTCCCCGGGCAAAAAAGAACACGCCAAAGCGATGGGTCATCGGTTGACCCAGCAGGGGATTCAGCGAAGGGTTGGGCAGCGGAATCGTCATGGCGCTGTTCAGAGGGGATGTTTGATCGACCAACCGGCGGCCCTGAGCTCCAGGGTGTTGATGAACACCTCATTCGTCTTGGCATCCAAACTGGCGCCAGACAGCTTGACGGGAACGGCGCGGCTGGCCTGCCAGGCCAGAACGGCTTGGCCGTCCGCGCGACAGAGCTGCACCTGCAGCCAGCGGCTATCGCCTGCCCGCAGCCAATTGTGCAAGCTTGTGTCGGCTTCGATCACCCCTTGCTGGAGGGTGAGCTGGCTGTAGCTATCCACCCGACAGAGGCCAAGCTGCTCGCCATCGAGAAAGGACAAGCCATCGCGATAGGTGAGGGCTTTGCGCTGCCAGACAAGACCATCCACCTTGCTGAAGCGCATGTCGATCCCTTCGACGAGCACGCGATAGTTGTACGCAACCAGCGGGTAGTTGAGAGCGGCTGAAGCAGAGGCCATCGATCAACTCGCCTCCATGGTGATCAAGTCTGCCCGCAGTTCCAGGGTTTCGATGGCAGCATCATTGCTCTTGGCATCAAACGTAGGTGCAGTGAGTTTGGTGGGGAAGGCATTCATCACCTTCCAGGAAATCACGGCATCGCCTTTTTCATCGCAGAGGCGGATGAACACATCGCGCTTCTCCACCTGGTTGGTTTGCACGGTTTGGATCCAACCATAGAGTGTTTTAATGCTGACGCTTTTAATAAGACCCTTCTTCAAGGTGATGTTCACATTCGAGCGTTGGCTGGGGAAATGCAGGGTGCGTGGCCCAGCCTGCTTGCCGACGGGGCTTTCCTTGTAGGTGCCCACTTCGTAGCCGATGGTCAGCCCAGAAACCTCGGAGAACGCAATGGCTTCGCTGCCGATTTCGACGCGGTAATTGTAGACTGGCAATGGGTATTCATTGCGGATTGTTTCAGTTGAGGTGGCCATGGTGATCTAGGTGGTTGGAGGGGAGGAGTGGGCGTGGGGTGAGTGATTACTGGGCGAGTTTGTGGCTGAAGCGCAGGATGATGAATTCAGCAGGCCTGACCGCCGCTAAGCCGATTTCCACGATCAAACGTCCGTTGAGAATGTCGTCATTGGTCATCGTTTTATTGAGACCAACATGAACGAAATAAGCCTCCTCGGCCTTGCTGCCGCGCAAGGCTCCGCGTTCCCATAACGAGTAGAGGTAGCTGTCAATCATGCCTTTGACCTTGAGCCAGGTGGAGGTATCATTGGCTTCAAATACAGCAAACGAGGTCGCCTTCTTGACAGACTCCTCAATTGTGATAAACAGGCGCCGCACAGAGATATAGCGCCACTCGTTGTCATTGCCTGCCAGGGTCCGCGCCCCCCAAACCAGGGTTCCTTTGCCGGCAAAGCTGCGAATCACGTTGACCGATTTTCCCGTGGTCGCATCAATGTTCAGCAGGGCTTGTTGTTCATCGGTGACCTGCAACGTTGGCGCGATCACCGCCTGCAAACTCACGTTGGCGGGGGCTTTCCAGACGCCCCGCTCCCGATCGATGCTGGTGATCACTCCGGCGATTGCTGGGCTGGGCGGCAGCAGCACCCGCTTTTCACCGAGCTGTTTCTGGATGGTGTTGTAAGCAGCGGTTTGTGAGGTTGATAACGATTGCAGTGTGGCGCCCGCAGATGCGGTGTTGGCTGCAGTTGACTTGCTCTTGCTTGCCGCCGCCGGCGCCGCATCGTCAGCAGCTGCTGGAGTGGTTTCCCCGGCAGGCAACCCGGTCACCGTGATCGTGTTTTCATCGAGGCGATGGGCGAGGCTGGTGCAAAGGAACGGGAAATAAAGCGCACCACGATCGAGATTGGCGGTACCTAGGAGCTCGCGCATGGCCTGCAAATCGGAGGACGCCAGGCTGTTGGACGGGCTGTCGGACGGCCTTGCATCGAGCAGCACGAAGCGATCTTTCAGCTTGGCTGCATGGGCAAGAGCGGTTTTGCAAACGCTGCTGTAATCAGCGGCACTCAGGGTGATGGCCTCGGGGATCAGCACCAGCGTGGGTTCGTCATAGCGCTCCAGTTCCGCTATGCCGGTTTCAAGCTGTTGCTTAAGCCCTGAAGACGTGGACGCGGACGGGACCGATACGATATAACAACGACCACCACCATTACGGAAATAGAGATCGATGGCGTACCAGAGTAACGATTCCGGCTGGCTGAAGCGATCAACAGCTTTGCCGTTCAGCATGATGCTGCAGTTGCCGTTGGCCGGATCAAAGCTGACCTGCCAATTCGTTGCTGCGGCAACGCCAAACTTTTCTTCGTACTCGCGCAACGAGCTCACTTCTGCAACGACAACGCCCTGACCAGCGCGAAGGGTCGTGGTACCGATAAAGGCGGGAATTGCTGTGGCCACCTCGGCAATCGAGGGAGCTAACGTCGAGATTTCCTCGACATAGACCCCGGGGGTGGCGTAGGTGCTTGCTGACATGGAAGCAGATCGGAAGGAACAGGGAAGTGGATGGGAAGCGGAAGAGGCGGGGCGATCCGGCGATCAGGCCGGAACCGCATCAATTGGATCGGGTCTCGACCAAGGGGGGCGAGCGAAGGTTAAAGCTGTGGGATTGGGGTGTGAACTTGGTCTGCACACTCTTGATCGGAAGAGGTTGCTCGTTGAGCAGCGGCCCGCTGATGGTGAGCAAGCGGAAGCGGTACATCACGGCTGGATGTGGGGAGATCTTTAGCGCGCTCCAAAGGTCGATGATTTGCTTGAGCGACTGCGGACAGAATTCTGCCGCTAAGCGGCCAATCCCATTGGGTAGATCCAGATCGTGTTGAGCATCGAAGCAAGGATGTTGCTGGAAAAAACCAATGACGTGCGCGAGCTGATTCCAGGCACGATCATAGTCCTTGAACTTGGCGACAAATAGGAGTCCAATGTCTAGATGTAAATCCGGATAGTGGTTTTCGATTTGATTTGATTCTGCCGTGCTGATGCGACGTTGAAAGC
>JBIIIX010000033.1:0-17088 GCA_044234415.1 Cyanobium sp. | reverse complement strand
GTCCCCGCTTGGTTCCTGGTGGTGAACCCCTCGGCCGCGCCGCGCGATGCCGGCGGCGGTTCAGCCGCCTCGCCCTGGCCTCAGGCCTCACCCTGGCCGCCGGTTTCGCGCTGGCGGGCTGCTCGACCAACCGAGATCAGCCCCCCAACCGCGTGCGGGTGAGCGATGCCGGCCCGATGTCGCCCCTCCAGCCAGGGCGCAATGTGATCGTCGACGCCGTCGACAGGGTCGGTCCGGCGGTGGTGCGGATCGACACGGTCCGCAATGCCGTCAACCCCCTCGGCAGCTTGTTCGGTGGCGGACCAGCGATCCGGCAGCAACAGGGTCAGGGTTCCGGCTTCATCACCCGCTCGGATGGGGTGGTGCTCACCAATGCCCATGTGGTGGATGGGGCGAACGAGGTGCATGTCACCCTGCCGGATGGTCGCAGTTTCAGCGGCAAGGTGCTCGGCGCCGATCCCCTCACGGACGTGGCGGTGCTGAAGGTGGTGGCCGGCGGCTTGCCCGTGGCCCCCTTGGGCGATTCCAGCAAAGTTCGCCCCGGCGAGTGGGCGATCGCCATCGGCAATCCCCTCGGTCTCGACAACACGGTCACGGCGGGCATCATCAGCGCGATCCAACGCACCAATGCCATCGGCGAGGGCCAGCGGGTGCCTTACATCCAGACAGATGCCGCCGTGAATCCGGGCAACAGCGGAGGACCGTTGATCAATGACCGCGGGCAGGTGATCGGCATCAACACCGCCATCCGCCAGGCTCCCGGGGCGGGCCTCAGCTTCGCGATCCCGATCAACACCGCATCCCAGATCGCGGGGCAGATCTTGGCGAGGGGCTATGCCAGCCATCCCTTCATCGGCGTGCGGTTGCAGGCCCTCACCCCCCAACTTGCCCGCGAAGTGAATGCCGCCACCAATGAGTGCAAGTTGCCGGAGGTCAACGGCGTGGTGGTCGTCGAGGTGATGGCGGCGGGACCCGCGGCCCGCGCGGGGCTGAAGGCCTGCGACCTGATCGAGGCGGTGGCCGGTAGCGCCGTGCGCAACCCCTCGGAAGTGCAGTTGGCCGTTGATCGCGGCCGGGTGGGTCAACCGCTGGAGCTGCGCATCCGCCGCGGCAACGCGAACCAGACCCTGACGGTCGTGCCGGCGGAACTGCCTCGCCAGGGGTGAGCAGCCTTGGGGCATCACGGATCCCACGCCTGCAGGTGGTGGTGCTGTGCCGATGGCCGGCACCGGCGCGCTGCAAGTCGCGCCTGGCCGCTGGCATCGGCCCCCAACGGGCGGCGACCGTGCAAGCGCGCCTGGCGCGGCACGTGATCGCCGTGGCGCGGGAATCCGTGAATCGGCTGGGGGTGGGCCTGCTGGATGCCCCCAACGCCGAGCTGGTGTTGGCCGTGGATGGGCTTGGCAGCCGGGCGGCCCGACGCTGGGGGCACGAGCTGGGCGTCGATCGGGTGGTGCCGCAGGGCGGCGGTGGGCTTGGTAGTCGCCTGCAACGCCAGCTGGTGCGGGCCTCTCGCGAAGGAGCGGGCCGCATCGTTCTGCTGGGCAGCGATCTGCCCAGCCTGGAACCGGGCGACCTGGGAGACGCCTTCCAGGCGCTCGAGGCCGCCCCCTGGGTGCTAGGCCCCGCCGAAGATGGGGGGTACTGGCTGATCGGGGCGAGGCAGCCCCATCCTTCGCCCTTCGTGGGCCCCGGCGTGGCGATGGCCTGGGGAACGGCCGCGGTGCTGCACTCCACCCTGCGGCTTGCCGCACTCCACGGGATCCGGGTGCCGCTGCTGACGCCGCGGGCTGATCTGGATCTGCCCTCCGACCTGCGCCGCTGGCGATGAGCTCAGCCTGGCGTCGATCAGGCCGCGGGACCGCGGCAGCGGGCGATCCTCAGCCGTGGCCAGACCGCCCGGGGCCCGCTCCCACGCTGGGTACCCAAGCCTCCGACGCCCCGGCGCTCGCCGTGGTGATCCCCTCCTTGCAGGAGGCCCAGCGATTAGCCCCGCTGCTGGCCGACCTGGCCCCTGCCGCGGATCTGGTGCGGGAGCTGGTGGTGGTTGATGGCGGCAGCAGCGACGCCACCGCCAGGATCGCCCTGCTGGGCGGTGCCCGCCTGTTGCGCTGCGCCCGCGGTCGCGGCGGCCAGCTGGCCCTTGGGGTCGCCGCCACAACCGCCCCCTGGCTGCTGCTGTTGCATGCCGATGCCCGCTTGCCGCCGGACTGGGCCCACTGGCTCCGCGCCGCTATCGATGCCGATCCTGGGGCGGCCTGGGCGTTCCGACTGGCGATTGATGCCAGGGATCCGCGCCTGCGCTTGGTGGAGTGGGCCGTGAACTGGCGCAGTCGCTGGCGGCAACTGCCCTATGGCGATCAAGGGCTATTGCTCTCGCGGCAGCTGCTCACCGCTGCCGGTGGGGTGGCGCCGCTGCCGTTGCTGGAGGATCTGGAGTTGATCGAGAGGCTCAGGGGCCTGGCCCCGATCCGGCTGCTGCCAGTCCCCCTGCGTGTTGATGGTCGGCGTTGGCAGCGCCTGGGGGTGTGGCGCACGGCGCTGGCGAATGCGGCCATTCGCCGCGCCTGGCGGCGGGGCGTCCCCGCGGCAGAGCTGGCTAGGCGGTACTACGGGCGTTCTCCTCTGGGAGGGGCTTTGCTGCCGCAGCCCGAGCGCTCCATCGGAACCGGTGATCCGAGTCGGTAGGGATGAGATGGAGCGGCGCCAGGCCAGACGTTGCCGCTCCACAGCAGGCGGCGCGTTGTTCAGTTGGCGTACCAGAAGGTGCAGCGCCGTTGCAGCGGTTCCAGGTCCCAGCCTTGTGCCGAATAGAAGCCCACCACGCCGGGGTCGGCGAACAGGCTGACCCGGTCCACCTCCATCTCATCGAGGCAATCCAGCACGTAGCCCATCAGCTGCCGCCCAAGCCCCACCCCCTGATAGCGAGGGTGGACCGCCACATCCCAGATCGTGGCGTCGATGATGCCGTCGCCGGTGCAGCGGGCAAAACCGACCAGGCGGGGCAAGCGGGGATCGTGTCGCCAAAGCCCCACCCTCAGCAGGCTGTTCTCCAGTGCCCGACGGACCCGGCGCAGGGGGCGCCGACTCCAGCCGACGGCATCACAAAGGCTCTCCAGTTCGAGCAGATCGATGTCCCGTTCGCGGCTGAGCGCGAGCTGAAGCTGGGGGTTTGGGTTAGGGCAAAGGCGATAGCCCTCGCCGTACAGATCCAGAAACAGGTCCCCATCCAGCTCAAGGCCGCTGGCCTTGGCGTCGTGGCCGGACGGCGGGCCATCACTGTCGACGCAAGGCTTGTGGGCAACCACGGAGTCTCTGGCTAACGGAGTCACTGGCTAAGCAGTCTGAAGATCTTGCCGGAGAGGGCGTCGGTTACGGCAGTGGGAAGGTTCAATTGTGGTGTGCTGCCCAACCCTGACCCCATGGATGGTGTTCCGGCGGTTCCCAGCTCCACGGCGGGCCGACCACTCCTGGTCGCTCTGCATGGCTGGCTGTTGAGCGGAAACCTCTGGCAGCCCCTGGCTCGGCAGCTGGAACCGCGCTGGCAGTTGTGGACTCCAGACCTACCGGGCTTCGGCCACCATCCACGCCCCCGTGGCCTTCCGGTCAGCTTGGCCAGCTACGGCCGCTGGTTGGCCGAGACGCTGCAACGGCAGGCGCCGCAGCGTCCGATCGTGTTGATCGGCCACTCCCTGGGGGGCAGCGTGGCCCTACACGCGGCGCCCCAGCTGGGTCCCCAGCTCAAAGGCCTTGTGCAGATCGCCGCGGGGGGAGGCGTGTACCAGCCGCGACCGTTCAGCTTGGTGCGTCGCAGCGGGGCTCTGTTCCTGAAGCTTCGACCCAGCTGGATGGCCCGATGGCCCGGTTTGGAAGCGATCCAGGCACCGCTCCTGGCGGAGGTCCACGCCGCCCGAGGCCTCTTGGCTTGCAGCACCCGGCGGGCCGCCGTGCGTCAGCTTCCCTGCCTAGCAGCCCAACTCACGGTTCCCAGTCTCTGGATCGCCGGCAGCCGCGATGCGGTGATGGCGCCCCGCTATGTGCGCCACCTGGCCGGCTATTGCCGCGGCCACCAACTGGCCGAACTGGAGGGGGCGGGCCATCTGCCGATGCGCCAGATGCCGGAACGCCTGGCCGAGCTGATCGAGGCCTGGCTCAACGAGTCCTTAGAACTAACGGGGGAGGCAGCACCGCCTCAGAGCGCGACCAGCCCCTTTTCCTGCAGGTCCGCCAGCCGCGCATAGATGCCGCCGGCCCTGCGTAGGTCGCGATGGTGGCCTTGCTCCACCAGGCGGCCCTGGCGCAGCACCAGGATGCGATCTGAAGCCTCGATGGTGGCGAGACGGTGGGCGATGACGATGGCGGTGCGACGTTGGAGCAAGCTTTCGAGGTCTCGCTGCAGGGTGGCTTCGGTGGAGGGATCGAGGAAGGCGGTGGCCTCATCCATCACCAGAACGGCCGGATCGCGAATCGCCACGCGCGCCACCGCCAGGAGCTGGCGCTCGCCTGAGGAGAGGTTGGCGCCCCGCTCTCGCAGTTCTGTGTCCAGGCCGTGTTCCAGTCGCCCCAGCAGCGGAGCAAGGCCAAGCTCTTGACAGAGCCGCAGCAGTTCAGCGTTCTCGAAGCTGGCATCAAGCCTCAGGTTGTCGGCGACGCTGCCACTGAACAAAAAGGTGTCTTGCAGAACCACCCCGAGTTGACGGCGCAGGTCGACCGTGGGGATGGCTCGGATGTCGCAACCATCAAGCAGGATGCGGCCCCGCTGCGGTTCATAAAGCCGGCAAAGCAGGCGGATCACAGTCGACTTGCCGGAACCGGTGGGACCCACGATCGCCACGTGCTCACCCGGCGCGATGCGAAAATTGAGGTCTTGCACGATCGGTTCATCCGGCCTGTACGCGAAGCTGACTTGATCAAAGATCACTTCGCCGGCCCCCGGTTTGGGGTGTCCCGCCGCCGCCGCGGCAAACTGGCGAGGCGGCGTGGAGACCTCGGCAATCTCGATGGGCTCCTCCAGCAGCTCGTTGATCCGCTCCACCGCGGTGAGGCCTCCCTGGATCTGGGTGAACCGCTCAGCCACCTGGCGGAGGGGGTCGAACAACCGCTGCGAAAACAGGATGAAGGTGGTGAGGGTGCCCAAGCCCATGGCTCCTGAGGACACCATCGTGCCGCCAATGGCCAGCACCAAGGCCACCGCCGCCAGGGACACCCACTCGATGAAGGCGGAGATGGCACTGTCGTAAAGGATGGTTCCGGTCACTCCACGGCGATAGCGATCCGTGGTGACGGCGAAGCGACGACTGTTGAGCTCCTCGCGCCGGAACATCTGCACCACATCCAGCCCCTGCAGGTTCTCCTGCAGATCGGCATTGAGCTGGGCCAGCTCCTCCCGCACCCGATAGTTGGCCTTGCGATAGCGCTTCTGAAGCCAAAGGATGCCGATGGTGACCGGCACCTGAACGAACGCCAGCAGCAGGCCGAGGCGCCATTCGATCGCAATCATCGTGATGGCCAGCACCAGCAGGCTGACCAGATCAGCGAGCACGCCGACAGCGCCGCTGCCGAACACCTCGGCTAAGGCATCAACGTCGCTGGTTAGGCGGGTGAGCAGCTTGCCGACCGGGGTGCGGTCATGGAACCGCAGCGAGAGCGCCAAGGCATGGCGGAACAGATCCTCGCGGATCCGGGCCGTGAGGCGCTGACCAACCAGCTGCACGGTGTAGATCTGGGATCCCTGCAACGCCAGCCGCACCACCACAGCCGCCAGCAACAAGCCCACCAGAACCCGCAGGGCCTCGGGCGTGGGCAGTGGCTGCAACCAGGGGAGCACCGACTCGCCGCGCAGCTTCGAAATCGCTTGGCCCACCAGCAGCGGTTGGATCGCTCCCGCCACGGCAAGGGGGATCAACAGCAGCAGGGCGAGCAGCAGGCGCCGCCGATCTTTGCTCAAATAGGGCAGCAAGCGCCGCAGCCGCTGCCAGTCGCGGGAAGCCATCAGCGCTGTCCCGCCATGGCGGCGGCCGCCGGGGCCACGGGGCTGAGCACGCGGTTCAAGTGCTGCACCAGCCCCGCCAGTTGACCATCATCAAGGCGCAGGGAGAGCGGGTGGCCGACGAGGCGAGCGGTGCTGTGAAACAGGTCGTCAATGGCCACCAAGCCGTTGTCCCGCAGGGTCCGGCCGCTGGCCACGAGATCAACAATCGCTTCGGAGATGCCGGTGAGCGGACCCAGCTCAACCGAACCTGACAGATGGATCAACTCCACCGGAAGGTCGAGGCTGTCGAAAAACTCCTCGGCGCAGCGGCTGAACTTGCTGGCGATGCGGCAGTGGGGCGGCAGGTCGAGGGCGCGCTGGTAGCCGCTGCTGGCCAACACGGCCACGGCCATGCGGCAGCCCCCGAAGCCGAGATCGAGGAGCTGGGCCACCGGCAGCCGCTGTTCCCGCAGCACGTCGTACCCCACCACACCCAGCTGGGCCTGGCCGTACGCCACGTACACCGGCACATCGCCATTGCGCACCAGCAAGGCCCGGGCCCGGCCACAGCGGCTCGGCACCCTCAACAACCGGTTGCCAGGCTCGAGCAGCTCGCTGAAATCGAGGCCGGCGGCGGCGAACAGCCTCACGGAATCGGCGAGCAGGGCACCCTTGGCGAGAGCGATGGTGATCATCGTGGATGCAAGGGGGCAGCGCGGCGTCGGCATCGAAGCATGGGGCAGCCGCGATCATGGAGCGGCTCCCTGGGACCTGAAGCGATGAGCCGCAACACCATTGTGGCTTCCCATGGGGCGTCGCCATGGGCCACGGCTGCAGCCGGCGACCCGATTCTGGGACGGACTGACGCGGCGCCGGCCCAGAGCATGGCCCTGATTCCAGCTCTCCAGGACAACTACATCGTGGTGCTGCACGATGGCCAACAGGCGCTGGTGGTGGACCCCGCTGTCGCGGATCCGGTGCTGGCCTGGCTTGAGGGCCGCGGACTCGAGCTGGTGGCCGTGCTCCAGACCCACCACCACAGCGATCACATCGGCGGAACGCCGCGGCTGCTCCGGCGCTGGCCGACGGCTGCCGTGGTGGCGGCCGCCGCCGACCGGGAGCGGATTCCCTTCCAGACCCATGGGGTGGTGGATGGCTCCCGCTTGCGCCTGCTGGGCCGTTCGCTGGCCGTGCTGGCCGTGCCCGGCCACACCCGTGCCCACGTGGCGTATCACCTGCCGGCCCCGGCGCCGCCCGCGGCCCCGCTGGCCGACTCCCAGGGGACGGAGACGCCGCGCTGGGATGGGCAGGCCTTTGTCTTCCCCGCCGCACCGGGATGGGGCGAGCTCTTTTGCGGCGACACCCTGTTTTTGGCCGGTTGTGGACGGCTGTTCGAGGGAACGCCGCCGCAGATGCATGCCTCGCTGCAGCGCCTGGCAGCCCTGCCCACCCACACGCGCGTCTGGTGCGCCCACGAATACACCCACACCAACCTGCGTTGGGCTTTGCGGCAGCGGCCGGAAGATCCAGCGTTGCGGCGGCGGCTGGACGAGGTGTCACGACGTCGCCAGGAGGGCCTGCCAACCCTGCCGGGAACGCTGTTGGAGGAACGGGCCACCAACTTGTTCCTGCGGGCGGGCAGCGCCGCGGAGCTGGCGGAGCTGCGGGCCAGCCGCAACGCCTGGACAGGCTGATGGGCCGCGAGGTTCGGACGACGGTTCTCGACCACGGTCCAAACCGCCTCACGCCAAGCTCCCCTGGCCAGGGACCCGAGAACGCGAGCTGCGACCGAAAGCCGCAGGGCTGGGGAGCCGCCAGCGGGCGTCAGGGGCAAGCCCGCAAAGGACGGGAGTGGGGCCCGCAAGGCCCGTGAACGGTTGCGGGTCAAGGCAGCTGGGCCGCCGCCCCTGCCAGCGACTCCGGCCCCAAGGCCCGCAGCGGCAGGCCGGCGGGGAACAGGCGCCCCCGGGCGCCTGGTCGCAGGACCAGCCGGCAGCGCGCGCCCCGCTCCACCGCCTGGCCTTGCCGCAACGCCATGCGCAAGCGCAGCCTCTGGCCGCCGCGCTGCACCTGCAGCCACCAGGCGTCGCCATGAAACTCCCGGCTGAAGACCCAGTCCTCGGCGGTGGGATCGGGGATCAGCTGCAGCGCATCGGCATCCACCAGCACCGAGAGATCCTCCCGGCCGTCCATAGCCAGAGCAGCGGCGCCGGCGCTGACATCCCGACTCAGGCCATCCACGGGGGCGCTGTCAGCCGCGACGGGCAGGGGGGCCAGGAGGCCAAATGGCGTGGCCACCCATGAACCCTGCCAATGGGCCGGGAGCAGGTTGGCTTGCAACACGAAGCGGCCCACGAACGCGCTGGCGGGCTCCTCCACCAACTGGCGAGGGGCGGCGCACTGATGCAGCCGGCCGGACTCGAGCACCGCCACCCGGTCGCAGATCGCCAGAGCCTCCTGGGGATCATGGGTCACCAGCAGACCCGTGCAGCCGCAGCGGGCCAGCACCAGCGGCAGCTCGGCCCGCAGGCGCTGGCGCACCTCCACATCAAGGTTGGAAAAGGGCTCATCCAACAGCAGCAGGGCGGGTTGGGGGGCCAGGGCCCGAACCAGGGCCAGCCGTTGGCGCTGCCCTCCCGAGAGCTGGTGCGGGAACCGCCGCTCCAAGCCCGCCAGCCCCAGCAGTTCCAGCAGCCAGCGGGCCCGATCCCGATCCTGGCCGCGGCCGATTCCGAAGCAGGCGTTGCGCCAGGCATTGATGTGGGGGAACAGGGCATGGTCCTGAAACACCATTCCCACCCCCCGGCGTTCCGGCGGTAGCCAGGCTCCCGGCCCTGCCACCTCCTGACCATCAAGCAGCACGCGCCCGCGCTGGGGCCGCTCGAAGCCGGCAATCAGGCGCAACAGGGTGGTCTTGCCGCAACCGGAAGGGCCGAGCAGGCCGATCAACTCGCCGTGACGAACGGTCAGGTTGATTTCGCGCAGGATCCAGCCAGCGTCAACGTCCTGGCTGTAGCGATGCCATAGCCGCTCCAGGCGGATGTGCTCGATGGCGCCATCCCTTGGCTGGCTCGACGCGGCGGACTCCAGGGGGGCGTGCAGGGGAGGGGTGAATGAGGCCATAGGCTTGTGCTGTCATCTTCGCTTGGCATGGGTTCCCCCCTCGCGCCGATCCAGACCGACGCGGCTCCTGCCCCTGTTGGCCCCTACAGCCAAGCCGTCCTGGCTGGCGGTGTGCTCTATTGCTCCGGCCAGATCGCCCTCGACCCCGCCAGCGGTTTGCTGGTGGGAGACGGTGATGTGGAGGCCGAAACACGCCAGGCGCTCGCCAATCTCCAGGCCGTGCTGGCCGCTGCCGGCACGGGCCCAGGGCGGGTGGTGCGCACGACCGTGTTCCTCACGAACCTGGAGGATTTCGGCCGGGTCAATGCTCTTTACGCTGAGGTCTTCGGCCAGGGGGTGTCACCGGCACGAGCCTGTGTGCAGGTGGCGGCCCTGCCCAAGGGGGCGAAGGTGGAGATCGATGCGATCGCCGTGATCGCCTGAGGGGATCTGCGTCAGCATCTTCCGATCAAGATCGCTGGCCAGGGTTGGTTGCCACCGCGGCGCAACAGGCTCCCAGAACCCGGCCATCAGCCAAAGCCAGGTCATCCCTGGCCTTGTCCACCCGAGCATTTCGCGACGGAAATGCCTGGCACCCTGGCCTAGGGGCGTTCGCGGCGCCAATCTGGGATGGTCATACCGTCACCATGAACGTGTTCGAGGGCAGCAGGCAGCCTGAGGTGGTGGTGATGACCCCCGCCCACTACGACGAGGCCGTGCAGGCGGTACGGGCGGTCCAGCAACTGCGGACCGTGGTGCTGCATCTCGGGGCGATGCGCACCGATGAGGCGCAACGCACCATCGACTTTGTCTCGGGCGGGGTCTGCGCCATGGATGGCCAAGCTGAACGCCTGGCCGACGGCGTGTTTCTGTTTGCCCCCACCGCCGTCGCGATTCATCGGGATCCCGCGGGCGCCGCGGCTGATCAGCAGCCCGTTCCCCGCCGCTAGGGCCGGGGGGCTGCCCTCATGGTGGTGGCGGTTAGCTTCGCCTCAGCTCGGGGCCAGCCGCACCGGATTGGCCACACGTCCTACCCCCGTGATGATCACCTCCACGTGATCACCGGGCTGCAGAAACCTCGCAGGCGTCCGACCTGCGCCAACCCCAGCTGGCGTGCCAGTTAGCAGCAGCGTGCCGGCCAGCAGAGTGGTTCCGCGGCTGAGTTCAGCCACCAGCCGCGCCACCGAAAACAGCATCGATCCCGTGCTGTCCTGCTGAACCACATCGCCATTGAGGCGGGTAGTGATCAGCAGATCCTGAAGATCGCCCACACGCTCGATCGGCACTGGCTCGCCGAGGGGACAAAAGGTGTCGAAGCTCTTGCCCCGGCACCACTGCCCACCACCGGCCTGCCATTGCCACCAGCGCTGGCTGACATCGTTGGCCGCCGCCACATGGGAAATCACGGAGCGAGCCTCAGCCTCCGGCACATCCTTGGCGTCCCAGCCCAGAATCACAGCCAGTTCACCTTCGTAATCGACGCCAGGATCTGGGGTGCGGACCACCTGTGGCAGCAAGATCGGCTCGCCATCGGCAATCACCGCCGCCGGATTCTTATGGAACACCACTGGATCCTGGGGCGGCTCAGCCCCCAGCTCGCGGGCGTGGCTGGGGTAGTTCTTGCCGATGCCCAAGATGGCGGGTGGTCGTTTCACGCCAACCCCACGAGCCGCATCGACAAATCCCAAACGCGCTGCGCTGTCTCAGGGTTGCTCACCTTGTCGGAGAGCTCTTGATTGAACTGGCGACCATCCTTGCGTTGGCGGTTGCCCCAGCTCCAGTGCATTCCGGAGCTCTTGAAAGCCGGATCGGCCACCACCTGGGCCACACGCTCGCCAGCCAGTGCTTGGCTGACATAGCCGCCGGTGATGTTTTTCTGAAACCAGGGGAAAATTGTTTGAAAGGCCTTGGGTGTATTGCGGAACAGAGGCGTGTCCGCCACGCAACCCGGATAGAGAGAACTGAACACGATGGCCGTACTGTCGTGATAGCGGCGGTGCAGCTCCTGGCTGATGATCATGTTGCAGAGCTTGCTGTCCTTATACGCCTTGCCTGGTTTGAAAGCCCCCCCATCAGCCATGCTGATCGGCGCCTGGAAACCAGCTTCAAATCCTGCCAGTTTGCCCAGATCCGCCGGGGCGGGAATGGGAATCTTGCCACCCAGCTCCTTGGAGTTTGCGGTCACCGTGCCGAGGGTCACCAGACGGGGCGAGGGATGGGCGGAACGGCGCAGGTCGTCGAGAAGAAGCTGAACCAGCAGGAAATGACCAAGATGATTGGTCGCCATCGAGAGTTCAAAGCCCTGGGGCGAGCGCTGTGGCTCCAGCAGGCGGGGTTGGTACACCGCTGCATTGATCACCAGGGCATCCAGCGGTCGGCCGGTGGCATGGAAGGCATCCACCAGCCGGCGCACACTCTCGAGATCGGCGAGATCCACCTGCAGATGGGTGACCGAATCCTCGGGGAGGGCCAGGGCCGCTTGGGCGCGGCGGGCCTTGGCCGTATCCCGGCAGGCCATCACCACATGCCAGCCGCGATCCACCAGGGAACGAGTGGCGAACAGGCCCACTCCGGATGAAGCCCCGGTGACGAGAGCTGTACCGGGAGTGCCGCCGGCACCTTTCGTGGGGGCGTCCTGAAGGACAGGGACCATCGCTGGAGGGCTGGGAGGAGGGCTGCCCAACCTACGGACGCAACCCCGGAACGGTGGGAAGGGCCTGGGCCGTCTCAACAGTTGGCAATGGCTTGGGCTCGGCCTGAGGCTGTTGCCAGACAACCCGCAAGCGGTTCGGCGCGATCCACTGACTTTGCTCGCGGATCAGGCGATGCTCGCCCTCGACGATGAACAACGAATCGAAGCGCTCGCGTGCCTTGGCCATCTGGGCCATCTCCAGCTCCAGCACGGCGCTGATCTCGCCTTGACGCTCCATGCGCTGCTGGTAAGCACCCGCCAGGCGGATCAGGCTCACGGAGGCGACGGCCACCAGGCCAAGCTTGACCAACAGGCCAATCACACTGCAAAGCAGCTCTTGCCGCTCATTGGTGAGGGAGAGGAGCTGGCCATCTCCACTGAACAGTGCCACCGAAACGCTGGCGGCGTCCGGGCGGTCTGAGGCGTTGGGCCGGCGCTGCTTGTGATTCCGGCGCTCGGGCTTGGCACCCGCGACCGCTGCCGTGTTGGAGGACTGGGAAACAACCCTCGCACCCTGGCGGGATGGACGGCGCGGCGTATCGCTGGAGGTTGGGCGGGAGAGATGGAACACCGGCGCCGGATGGGGGAGCCCCACGCTTTTAGCTCCCGCAGCCTGGCTTGCCAAGGGCTTGGCAGCCTTGGCATCGCTCTGCGATCAGGCCTTGTACAGGCTGAAGCAAAGGCGCACCGCCAGAACACCGGCGTGGGCGGCCACGATGAGAGCGATCAACACTTCGGTTTGGGTGATCGAGGTGGCCATGAGCTTGAAATCCAGAAACCGAACCATTCTTCAGACTCTTCTGGCTACGGTCCACAGTTGTGCGCGGGGCTGTCACAGCTCTTGATGGCCGCCACGCCACCTCCCTCCGCGCTCCGCGTTGCCACGACGTGCCTCCCCCTCCCCCCTCGCCCGTGATCGTGTCCGCGGCCAACATTGCCAGCCTCGCCCTGGAGCCCCTGGAGCCCTGGGCGGCGTTGTCGGCGGCGGAACTGGTGCAGCGGGCCGGCCAGCTCGAGCTTGAGCTGCAATGGCCCCGTCTGGATTCCGACCCTCGGGAGCTGTCCGAAATCCCCGAGGTGCGGCTCTGGTGCCTGCGCGCCGATGCCTTGCATCCGTGGTTGCCGCTGATGTTGGAGCGCGCCGGCGGCCAACTCACCCGCCACGTGGCCATGCTGTTGCCCCACGGTTTCCAGCCCAACGAGGGCATTCGGTTCAGCGAGGGGAGCCTGGATCTTTGGATCACTCACCGGTTGTTCCTTCTCGATCACTGGGGGCGATCCCAGGGAATCGAGTGCCGGCAGGGGTTGGCCCAGATGGCTGCCGTGCTGGGCTTTGAGCTGGACCCTTCCTTCTGGGCGACCCTGGATTGACGGACCGCCTGGCCATCAGGCCCACACCCCACGCCCCGGAGGCTTTGCCCCGTTTTTGCCGCTGGATCCCGCCCACCTGCCTCGGCGGTCGCTGGCAGATGGCGATCGACGCCTGGCTCCTCGATCAGGTCGGCCCCGCATCGGGTTCGGCCGGCCGGGTGGGGCCAGTGGTGCGGGTCTATCGCTGGAGCCGTCCCACGCTCTCGCTGGGGCATCACCAGCGCCTTCTGCCCCCCCATTGGTGGCAACTGGCCGAAGAGGGCCGGCTGGACCTTGTGCGTCGCCCCAGCGGCGGCAGGGCCGTGTTGCATGGCTTCGATCTCACCTACGCCCTGATCTGGCCTGATCCTCCACGCCGCCGCCGCCAGGCCTATGCCCAGACCTGCGCCTGGCTGAAGGCCTGCTTTGCCGAGATCGGGCTGCCGCTCGTCAGCGGCTCGGACGCTTTTGGCGCCCAACCGCCGAGTTGTTTCAGCAGCGCCACGGAGGCGGATCTGGTCCATCGCGATGGCAGCAAACGCATCGGTAGCGCCCAGTTCTGGCGCCATGGCGCCCTGCTGCAGCACGGCAGCATCCAGCTGGACCCACCGATCGATCTCTGGCGCCAGGTGTTCGGTGAAGAACCTCCAGCCCTGGAGCCCTTGCCCCTGGGGCTGGAAGAGCTGATCGAGCTGTTGCGCCGACAGGCCTTGAGGCACCTTCCCATGGCGGCTGGGCTGGAGCAGCAGTGCCGGGATTTGAGCAGCGATGAGCTGGCGGCGATCGCCAGCCAGCTGCCGCGCTACGGCCTATCGAGCCGCGTCGGAGCCGAAACATCCCCTGAAATCAACATGGATCTGGCCACCTGACCTAGGGCCAGGCCCAAGGGATAGCCGTTTTGGCTGCGAGCCATGCTCAGCAGGCTCTCGGGCAGGCGCACACCGAGGCGTTGGAGCACGGCTTCGCCGATCTCGGGGCGCTGGATGGTGCCTGAAGGCAGACCGGCAGGACTGAGCACCAGCAGCCGAGACACGCCTTCCTCATCCAGCTGCAGCACCGCTTGCCAGAGCGGCGCCGAATCGACGATGGAAGGAAGGCTGCTCAGGGGCTTGAGGTGATCCTGGAGCTTCTCGCTATCCCAACGCTGTACCGGTAAAGCCTGAAGGGGTTCGTCATCGATGACGCCACGCCAGCGACCGCGGTCGCAGACCAGCAGCCAGTCCGGCCAGCCATCGGCCGCTCCGCTCTCCGTTGGCCGATCTTGCAGCCGCAGCTGGCTGAGGTCGCGCAGGCTGCTGCTCGCCTCCAGCACGCGGAAGCGACGCCGGGCCGCATCCTTCACCTTCAGCTCCTGCAAAGCCCGCTGCACCACCAGCATCTGGTGCTGGTTGCGAGCCGCCCCCAGACCGAACCAACCCAGCAACATCAACCAGGCACCACCCATGCCACCTCCTCGGAGCAGCAGAACGGCGCCCATGCCGATCGCCATCAGCGCCAGCAAGCGACCGCTGGCATTGGCCACCTCAATACCGCGGCGGCGGCTGCCGGTGACCTGCCAGATCAGCGCTTTCAGGATCAACCCCCCATCCAGGGGCAGCCCCGGCAGCAGGTTGAACAGGCCCAAAACGAGATTGAGGATGCCCAGCTGGTTGGCCACCGCCCCGATGGGCATCGAAAGATGGTCCAGACGGTGGGTGAGACTCAGCAGCAAAGTCCCCAGAATCAGGCTCACGGCGGGGCCGGCCATGGCCACGAGCAGAGCGCCCCTGGCGGTGGGGCATTCCCGCTCCACACTGGCCACCCCGCCCAGCAGGAAGAGCGTGATATCGCGCACCCGCACCCCTTGGCTCAGTGCTGTCAAGGAGTGGCCAAGCTCGTGCAACAGCACGGAGACGAACAACAGCAGGGCTGTAAGGAAAGCGATCAGCCAGACACCAATTTCACCCAGGCTGGCGCTCAGCTGGCTTTGGCTGCGGTACTGATCCTGAAAGGCCAGGGTGGCCAGCAGCAGGATCACAAACCAAGTGGGGTGAATTCGCAGTGGAATTCCCCGGATGCGAAACAGTTCCCAACCCTCACGCACGGTGTTAATCCCCGAGGATGATCTCAGGTGCCTCAGCGCGCAGGACCTGATGTCGTTGAGCATTCTAGAAAGCCATGGTCTGCAGCCATCGGAACGTGAGGATGCCGCCATGCCTCTGGTGAAGATCTGTGGCCTGCGCCACCGGGATCAGGCGGCGGCCGTGGCCGCCCTGGGAGCCGACGCGATCGGTGTGATCGGAGTGCCCGCCTCGCCTCGCTGGGTGCCCGCCGAGAAACGGGCCGCCTTGTTCAGCGCCGCGGCATTAGGGCGTCCAGGTTGTTTCGGGGTGCTGGTCGTGGCTGATCCCGAGGATGCGGAGCTCGAAGCCCTGGACTCCCGCTCAGGACATCAGGTGCTCCAGCTCCATGGCCAGGAGAGCGCCGAACGCTGCGCCCAGCTTCGGCGGCGGCTGGATGTGAAGCTCTGGAAGGCCTTGCGCATCTCCAAGCCGGGGGATCTCGCTTTGGCTGCGGCCTATGAGCCCGTGGTGGACGCGCTGTTGCTGGATTGCTGGGATCCCCAGCAGCTCGGAGGCACCGGCAGGAGCATTCCGCTGGCCTGGCTACGCGACTTCTCTCCAACCTTGCCGTGGTGGCTCGCCGGGGGGCTCAATAGCGCCAACCTGGGAGCTGTGTTGGGCGCGGTGTCACCCACGGGCCTGGATCTCTCCAGCGGGGTGGAGGTGTCTCCCGGGGAGAAAAACCTCGACAAGGTGGCGGAGCTATTCGCCATCCTCCGTAACGCCGATCAAGCTGCTGGCCCCCAATGACGGCAGGAGCATGCCAACGAGGCCGCCGCCAGCCTGGATGGGTGTTCCATTGCGCCGTGCCGTTAGGGGCGAGGCGCTGCGCGGCGTTTGGCGGGCAGAGTCTTGCGTGGCGGTCTGTCCCCGTTCAGGCTGTTGCCGCTGGCGGCGCTGGTTGCCATGCCCATGGCCGCGGCTGGCCTGGCCTAGGAGCAGCCGGGTTGCAGACAGCAAGCACGGTGTTGCCGCGCAGGTGTGCCTTGCTTGGAGCCAATGCGCGGCGTTGGTGAGCTTGGCTGCTGAACAGAGTTGCCCTTGCTGGCGCTTGCGCTCAGGCGGTGCCAGGACCAACAGCGGCGGTTGAGAGACCTTGCCGCGTCGGCAAGGCGAGGCTGAAGCCCCCCTTTTACCCTCTGCTGGGTATCGGTCGTCAAGCATGCGTGACACCCGTTGCAGCGAGGACAATCCTCCACCCGTTGGCAAGAATGGCACGAAGAGCGTATCTGTCAAGCTAACGGCTACAATCTCTTACTGCAACCATCAGTGAGGCTACCGCCCAGATCGCTTCAGCGAATCAGCAGGGATTCCTGCTGCTTAACCAGCTCGAAGAACTCCTGCTTAAGGCTAACGTCGTGGCGGAAGTCACCGCGAACCACTGAGTTGATCATGCTGGCCTGAGGCTCTTTCACGCCCCGCCACTTCATGCAGTAATGCTGGGCCTTCAGAAGGATCGCCAAGCCTTGGGGCTGGCAGAGCCGCTCGATCTCATCGGCCAGAATGATCACCGCCTCTTCCTGGATGTGCGGCCTGGAAAAAACCCAATCAGCCACACGCGAGAACTTGGACAAGCCGATCACCCGGTCACCGGGCTTGATACCAATCCAGCAGGTACCCAAAATAGGCACAAGATGATGAGAGCAAGCCGACCTGACAGATATGGGACCAACCGTGTAGATCTCATCGAGTTGCTTCACATTTGGGAAGCTCGCAATCTTGGGCTGATGATGATAGCGACCTTTAAAAACCTCATGCAAGTACATTTTAGCCACACGCTCAGCCGTCTCTTCGGTGTTGTGGTCGTTATCGATATCGATCACAAGGCTGCGTAGCAACGAGCGGATCTTGCCAGCAACCTCGAGCTCGAG
>JBIIIX010000232.1:0-4870 GCA_044234415.1 Cyanobium sp. | reverse complement strand
CAGCAGATCGGCACGGCTGCCCTTGATCGCCTGAATAACGGCCAGCTGAGGCTGCCCCGCCTCGACCAAGCCAACAAGATCGGACGGCTTGAGCTGACGTGGTGCCGCGGCGGGCAACTCAGCCTTCGGGGTTCACAAATGGCAGCAGCGCCACAATCCTCGCCCGCTTGACTGCGGTGGTGAGGTCCCGCTGCTGCTTGGCGGTGAGCCCAGTGAGACGGCGGGGCAGGATCTTGCCTCGCTCGGTGATGAACTTCTTGAGGAGATCGATGTCCTTGTAATCGATCGGGTCGCCAGGCTTGATGGGCGACAGCCGTTTCTTGAAGAATGAGCTTGACATGGGGAACGGGGAGACAAGAGGTCTGGGAGTGGTGCGGCGACCTCACCTGCGGTAAGAGGCCGGTCGGGGCCGAACCGCTCGAAGCGTCGCTAGGAGGTGGGGGGCTGAGTTGGCTTCAGCGGCGCCTCACTTGATCTCCTTGTGCACGGTGGACGAATTGCAGTGAGGACAGAATTTCTTGAGCTCCAGCCGTTCGGTGGTGTTGCGACGGTTCTTCTGGGTGGTGTACCGGGACACACCAGGAGACCGCTTGGCGGGGTTGGACCGGCATTCAGTGCACTCGAGAGTGATCACGAGCCGGACGCCCTTGTTTTTAGCCATGGAAGGACGTTGCGCCGCTTGTGCGATGCGAGATGACAACGGCAAACCTTACCCTGTGGCCGGTCCACACGGGCTTGCGACTGGGTTCTGGCGCCTGCCTAGGATTCCTTAATGTCGTCCTGACGTCTGATGCGGGTCTCGCTCCAATGGCTTCGGGAGCTCGTTGAGGCCCCCGCGGAACCGCTTCAGGTCGAGGTTTTGGCCGAGAGGCTCTCGCTTGCCGGCTTTGAGGTGGAGTCCATCGATGACCAGGCCGCCCGGGCCGCCGGGGTGGTGGTGGGGCTGGTGCTGGACAGGCAGGTCCACCCCAACGCCGACAAGCTCAGCGTCTGCCAGGTTGACGTCGGCGCCAAGGCCCCACTTCAGATCGTCTGCGGTGCTCCGAACGTCCGCGCCGGCATCCATGTGCCCGTGGCCCTGGTGGGCGCCACCTTGCCGGCGATCGGCCTGACGATCAAAGACGCCCAGCTGCGCGGCGTGGCCAGCTCGGGGATGATCTGTTCGCTCCAGGAGCTGGGCCTGTCCGACACGTCCAACGGCATCGCCGTCCTCGAGGATCTGTTGCCCTCCCTTCCGGCGGTTGGCAGCCCGATCGGGCCCTGCTTCGATCTCGATGATCAGGTGCTGGAGCTCGCCATCACCGCCAATCGGCCCGATGGGCTTTCGATGCGGGGACTCGCCCGCGAGGTGGCGGCGCTCAGCGGAGGCCGCGCCATCGAAATCCCCGTCCCTGTGGCCTGCGAGCCCTCGCAACTGGAGCTTTCGCCCGCGGACCTGGCCGCGATCGAGGCGGGAGGCCTGTTTAGCGTCACCGCCATCGATGGGCTGCGGGTGGCGCCCTCACCAGTTTGGCTGCAACGCCGGCTTGAGCGTTGCGGCCTCCGCCCGATCAACAACATCGTGGACATCACCAACCTCGTGATGTTGGAGACCGGCCAACCACTGCACGCCTTCGACCAGCAGGCCCTGGCACGCCTCCAAGCTGGATCCGCTCCCAACCCCCATGCCCTGGGGCTGCGCCAAGGCCGACCGGGGGAGCGCCTCAACACTCTCGATGGACAGGACCGCGACCTGGACGACGACGTCCTGCTGGTGACCTATGCCGACCAGCCCATTGCCCTGGCCGGGCTGATGGGGGGCCTGGCGGAAGCGGTCAACGACGGGACCACGGCGATTTGGTTGGAGGCTGCGGTGTTCCCGCCCCAGGCCGTGCGGCGATCGGCCCGCCGGGTCGGTCTGCGTACGGAGGCCAGCAGCCGCTTTGAGAAGGGACTGCCGCCCCAGGCCACCCTGGCCGCCAGCGACCGCGCCGTTCAGTTGCTGGGGGAACTGGCGGGGGGCAAGGTCCAGGGCCGTTGGTTGCATCAGCGCCCACGACCCGCGGCTCCAGCTGTGTTGTTGCAGCGCGACAGCCTGCACCAGCTGCTGGGTCCGGTCGTGGTGGACGGCGAACCGCAAGACCTGGACGATGAGCGGATTGAGGCCACCCTGACGGCCCTGGGCTGTCAGCTCAGCGCCACCGACGCGGGCTGGTTGGTGAGCGTGCCGCCCTCGCGCCAGCGGGACCTCTGCCGCGAGGTGGATCTGATTGAGGAGGTGGCGCGTCTGGTGGGCTACGACAGCTTTGCGTCCCACCTGCCCGATCCGCTCGTGCCCGGAGGGCTGGAGCCGAGCCAGCAGCTCGAACGCCGCCTGCGACGTTCCCTCTGTGCGGCCGGTCTCCAGGAGGTTTGCGGCTTCTCCTTGGTGCCGGAGGCGCCAGGACGCCTCCCCCTGGCCAATCCACTGCTGGCCGATTACGGCCATCTGCGCGATGAACTTCACACAGAGCTGCTGCAAGCCGCCTGCCGCAACCTGCAAGCCTCCCGCAGCGGCTTCTGGGCCTTTGAAATCGGCCGCGTGTTTCTCGCCAGTGGCGGGTCTGAACCCCTGGAACGGCACCTGCTGGCGGGGGTGATCTGCGGCGAACGCCGTTCCGAGCTTTGGAGCAGCAATGGCAAGCCGGCCCCCCCCGGCTACTGGTCCGCCCGCGGCCTGTTGCAGGCGGCGCTCGAACCCCTGCGCATTCCGATCGAAGACCGGGAGCCTTCGGGTCGGGAGTCCGATCCGGTTGCCGCCCTGCTTCATCCCGGCCGCCGGGCGGTTCTGGCCATTGAGGGGCGGGCCGCTGGCTGGTTTGGCCAACTGCACCCTGCCCGGGCTAAGGCGCTTGAGCTACCGGAAGCCACCTATCTCTTCGAGCTCCCCCTGGAGCCGATCCTCACAGCGGCCAGCCGCCGCAATCGCTGGCTACCCAGCTTCGCGACGTTCCCGACGGTGCCCGCCTCCGAGCGCGACCTGGCCTTGCTGGTGCCTGCCAGCACCACCACGGCCGCTTTGTTGAACGCGATCCGCAAGGCTGGCAAGCCGCTGCTGGAACAGGCCGAGCTGGTCGATCGCTACAGCGGCGAGCAGGTGCCTGCCGGCTACTGCAGCCAAGCCTTTCGGCTGCGCTACCGCGACAGCGCCCGCACCCTCACCGATGCCGAGGTGGAAACCGTCCACGACAGTGTGCGCCAAGCTTTGGAGCGGCAGTTCAAGGCCCAACTGCGTTCTTGACGCGCCCGTCAACGGCGCGTCATCGCCGCTAAGCATTCGACGTGGCTGGTGTTGGGGAAGAAGTCGATCGGTTGAATCCAGTCGATCCGGTAAGGCCCATCCGGACCGCAGAGCTGGCCGAGATCTCTGGCCAAGGTGGCGGGGTCACAGCTCAGATAGGCCATCCGCGCCGGTGGCTCGCGCCGCACCGCGTCGAGAACGGCCGGCTCCAGCCCTTTGCGGGGCGGGTCGACCAGCAGAGCCATCACAGGAGGTGTGGCGCCGAGGAGATCGGCCAGACGTTCCGCGACCGCTCCAACCTCGAACCTGGTCCGTTGCTCCAGTCCGTTGTGAATCGCGTTGTTGTTCGCCAGGGCGATCGCACCGGGATGCTGCTCCAACCCCAGCACGCTCCAGCCCCGCGCCGCCATCGGCAGACCAAAGGTGCCGATGCCGCAGTACGCATCCACTAGCAAACCGCACGCCGCACCGAGCGCCTCGCTCAGCAAGGGCACCAGGCGCTCGGCCTGGCTTGTATTCACCTGAAAGAAGGTGTCGGCGGCGATCCGCAGCTCAAGATCCGCGAAGCGCTCCAGCACCCAGCCACGCCCCGCGATCACCCGGGTCTCGGCGCCGAACAACACGTTTCCGGGTTGGGGTTGGCGGTTTAGGCAGACCCCCACCACGGAGGGCCAGCGTTCCATCCACGCCTGAGCGAGGTCCTCAAGCCCTCTCAGATCGGCAGAGGAGGCGATCAGGGTGATGAGCAGTTCGCCAGTGCGTTGGCCCATACGCAACGCCAAGTGACGCAGTCCCAAGCCATGGCGGTCAACAGGCCAGCCCGTGGCCTCCAGGTCCGCCTTGAGGGGCTTGATCAGGGCATCCAGCCGGGGGTCCAGAACCGGGCAATGGTTCATGTTCACGATCTGATGGCTGCCGCGGCGGTAGTAGCCAGCCCGCAGGCGGCCGTCCTCCAGCCGCTCCAAGGGGATCACGGCCCGGTTGCGGTAGCCGAGGGGCTGCGCTGCCGCAAGCAGGGGGCGCAGCTCCTGGACCAGTCCCCCCAAGCGCAGCAGGCACTGGCTCACGTGGGCCTGTTTCCAAGTTTGTTGGGCGACGTCGCGGTAGGCCTGCAAGCTGCAGCCCCCGCAGTGATCCGCAAGGATGCATGGAGGCTTGCGGCGTTGCGGCGAGGCGGTGGTGATGGCCTCTACCCGCCCCAGCAGGTGGCGACGCCGTGAGCCGATGATGCGCAGCCGCACGCGATCACCAGGAAGGGCGTTGGCAACGAAGATCACCTGGCCTTGATGGCGGGCGACCCCGTGCCCTTCATGGGTGAGATCGTCGATGTCCAGCTCCAGGGCCTCGCCGCCGCCGCCGCCCATCGTCGCCATCACGTTTCGCCCCACTGCTCCAGACCCTATCCAGAACTCAGGGCTGTCCCGCGGGCTGCCAGGGCGGCGTCGATGCCGCATCCCAACGGGGCAGTCGTGGGGATGCCTTCGCGCCAGGCGTGCTGGACCAGGGGCCAGTGCAAAGGGGCGTTACACCTTGCTGAAGCCGCACGACGGGCTGCTGACCACTGGATAGGATGCCGGCGTCTCTGGTCGCTGCAATGAGCGTCGTCCGCGA
>JBIIIX010000032.1:0-17195 GCA_044234415.1 Cyanobium sp. | reverse complement strand
ATTCACCGTTGGATTTGTTGATGGCACCCATGCTAATTATTTCATGGCTGACTTCTTGACTCCTCCCGCCTATCTGCACTTTTTTCCGTTGCTCCCTTCGACTTCATCCCGCCCACGGGTCCACAGCCACCCGACTCTGAGTTGAAGCGAGAGTTTAAAGCCATTCCCGTGCCAGGCCCCCTGCCCATGGCCGGGGTGCTCATCGGTCTGGGCTGGACGCGACGCCTGAGGCGGCGGCACAGATGTCGCTGAGATGGCCACAACCGAGGACTCGGGGCTTCATCAACATTTCGAGCAGGCCTGTTCGGCCAGGACTGTTCGCCCAGGACTGTATGGCCTGATCAATGAGTCTGCTGGGCACGCTCAAGAGCGGCAGCCAGTGCAGCCAGGTGCTTGCTTTCTGCGGCGCGGCGATCTTGGCGACCAGCGGGATGCCCCGACCCATTCCCCAGCCCGCTGGCGCCTTCAATCGGGGGTCGTGCAGGGCGCTAACCGTTCGGCAGCAGGCACGAAAACCTATGCCTTGGCGCATGCTCGCCTATCGAATTGTCGCCGAGCATACCTGCTCCAGCAGGCCGTGCTGCTCCAGGATTTGGCGGTACTAGGTCTTCAGTTCCTCGCCGTCTTTGCCCACCAGCGTGCTGCAGTCGTAGCGTGACTCTCCTCTCAACCACCAGGCCTGCCGTCAGCGAATGATCCGCCGTCCGATGTGTTCCGCAGATCTCCAGCAGCGGCAGGATGATCTGGCGCGCCCGCTCGCGGCTGATGGGTGCAGACAGGCGCCGGGCCCGTCGCGCCGGAGCAAATCACCGTAGGGTAAGCAGAGATGCGGGGCCAGGGTGACCTTCGAGCAGCTCAGACACTTCCTCTCGCGCGTGCAACGGGACCCTGATCTGAAACAACAGGTGGAGAACGCGATCACCGCCGACGAGGTGGCCTTGCTGGCCCAGGAGCTGGGCTTTTCGGTTTCCGGCAGCGACATCCTGCGCTTTTCCGGCCAGTCCGCCGCGGGCGTGCGGGTGACGCGGATCGACCATCCAGGCGAATATCCAGGGCGGTATTACTGATACCGCTCGTTGGCTGCCGTCAGAAAACAACTCAAATCAATTTGGCGCCAATGCAGTTGGACAGCGCTTGACGGCAACAGATTGGGAGCCCCCAGATCACTCAGAGGGTATCGCGAACCAGAGAGAATCGGCACTCACCTGCTCCAGCACCAGCAGATCAAACCGCCCAGATTTCCTCCAGCTCCAACACCAGTCCCGGGAACAGCGCACCGCCCTCCAAGCGGCTGGCTAACTCCAGGCGCTGCGGTGCTGGTTCGCAGGATTCCGCACCTTCGGCCTGCCAGATCTCCACCGCCCGCTGTTCCGGGAACAGCAGCCAGCCCAGCCGGGCGCCATTGGACAGATAGGCCGCCATCTTGCGGCGCAGGGCCTGGGCGCTGCGGGGGCCTTCTTGGGATGGACTCACCAACTCGATCACCAGGTCGGGACACAGGGGCGGGAAGCCGCGGCGCTGCTCGGCGGTAAGGGCCTGCCAGCGCTTGGAACGCAGAACCGCCGCGTCGGGGCTGAGCACGGAGCCCTCGGCCAGCTGGAACCCGCTAGAGCTGTCGAACACCTCCCAGCCCCCCTGCGAGCGAGCCCAACGCTCCAGCTGAAAACTCAGGCGGGTGTTGCGGCGACCGGTGTCGCCTCCGGTGGGGGTCATCGCGATCAGCTGGCCGCAGGCCGAGAGTTCAAGCACCGCCTCAGGGTTGGCCTTGCACACCAACGCGAACTGCTCCGGCGTCAGCCGCAGATCCCAAGGCAGCAGCAAGCGCGGCAGGCCGGAGGCTGGATCCGCCGCCTCCTCAAGCAGGGCATCAGGCCCCGAAAGTGCAGCTGGCCGCGCCGTGGTTGGGCCCTGAGTGGATTCGGCCTGGGGAGGTGACAGCGTCATGGCCCCTGCGGCTTCGGGCCTACAGCGTAGGAGCGCTGGCGGGTGGGGACTCCTGCCTGCGGCCCGAGGCTCTGATCCTGGCTGGGGGCAGGACGAGCCGCCGTGTCACGGCAGATCCGAATGCTCACCCCTGAATAGCCAGGGTCGCAGTGCTGTTCCTGCTGCGGAACTCAGGGATCCGGTCGTCGTGATCGCATCACCCTTGGCTAGCTACAGCTGCTGGCAGCTGCGCACCGTGCTGGCCCACGGCGTTCGCTAGGACCAGCAGCTCTGCTCCGCACTCGGCCCAGCCCCAGCGGGGCAAACCCCAGCGGGGCAAACCCCAGCGGGGCAAACCCCACAGCCACCGAGATGCTCTTGATGGCCTCGGCTGTGCCATGGGTTGCCGCCCGTTGTCGCCGCTGGCCTGTTGAGCCCAGCTGGCGGGATCAGGCTTGTGGCCAGCGAGTTCTCACGCCGCCATGCTCCGAGTTCTTTGGCTCGGGCAAGTCGCACCTGTTGAAGATGCTCTCGCTGATACTTGACAGCGAGAGGCGCCTCCCCCCCCGAACAAGCTGGAGAGCAGGGCCGCAGGCCGCTGGAGATCCTGCTGCCGAAGGTGGATGACGAGATCATCCGCACTGGAGCAATGGCTCGAGTCCCTGCCCACGGCAGCCCAGAACGAGCTGGATCAGGGCCACCGGATCAGCCTGTGAGAGCCCCGGAGCCAGCCCCCCATCGGGCCACGCGTCTAACGTGGCTTGATGCTTGATGCGAGCTCATCAGATGCGCACCACCCTGCAGCTCGACGACGACGTGCTTGCCGCAGCCCGGGTGCTGGCACGGCAACAGCGCACCAGCCTTGGGGCGGTGATCAGTGATCTGGCCCGCCAGGCCCTGGTGGCCCCGCTGCCGGTCCCCAGCAGCCGCACCCTTCAACCGGACCATCGCAACGGGCTGCCGCTGCTGCCCTGGAAGGCCGAGGGAGCCCCGGTGGATCTGGAGCTCGTGAACAGCCTGCGGGACGAATTGACCTGAGCCCCGAACAGCGATGCCTGTGGCCCTGCTGGATGTGAATGTGCTGATCGCGTTGCTGGATCCGCGCCATGTGCATCACGAGCCAGCCCACCGCTGGTTTGCCACGGCGCAGGCGCAGGGCTGGGCTACCTGCCCGCTCACCCAGAACGCTGTGCTGCACATCCTGGGCCAGCCGCGTTACCCGAACAGTCCAGGGCCGCCGGCGGTGGTGGCGCCTTTCGTGGCGGAACTGATCCGCCATCCGCGGCACCAGTTCTGGCCCGATGGGCTCAGCCTGCTGAACCAGAGCGGCATCGATGTGTCCCGGTTGCTGGAGGCGGGCCAGCTCAGCGACACCTACCTGCTGGCCCTGGCGGTGCACCATGGCGGCCGATTGGCAAGCTTCGATCGCCGTCTGAGCTGCGAGGCGGTGGTTGGCGGTCGCGAGGCCCTGTGGTTGATCGATGCCTGAACTGCGCAGACGCTCCGCAGGGGCAACGCATCAGCCTCTGATGCCCCCAGATCCAAGGCCCACACAGGGCCGGGCAGCTAACTTAAAAGAGATTAAGTAACCGGCGCCATGGCGGGGTGGGGCTTCTACGGCAGGCGGCGTGAGCGGGCGGAGCTGGCGCAGGTGCTTGAGCGCGGGCGCTGGTTCTTCCTGCAGATCTCCGGGCGGCGCCGCATCGGCAAGACCCGGCTGGTGCAGGAGCTCCTTCAACCGGAGCGTCAGGAGAAGGTGCTCTACATCCAGATCCCCGACTCCGATCCGGCGGGGGTGGTGAGCACCGCCCGCGACTTCATGGAGCACTTCGGGGTGAGCGCGCCGCTTCCCCATGACCTGCGCTCGTTGGCCGTGCGCCTCGGTGCCCTCCGCGCCGAGGGCTGGATCGTGGCGCTCGATGAGTTCCAATAGTTCAGCCGCAAGGCCCTCTATCCCTTCACCTCGGAGCTGCAATCCGAGGTGGACCGACTGGCGGCCACCCCCGAGGTCCGAGGCGGCCTGATCGTGCTGGGCTCCCTGCACACCGAGATGCAGGCCCTCCTGGAAGACCGCAGCGCCCCCCTTTATCAACGCCTCACCGACACGATCAGCCTGGGCCATCTCGACATCGCCTCACTGCTGGAGCTGTTGGAGGCCCATGCCGACACCACACCGGAGCGCTTGCTGTTCCTCTGGAACCTGTTGGAGGGGGTGCCGAAGTTCTACCGCGACTGCTTCGAGCAGGGGGTGATCGCGGCGGATCGACGCACGTTGCTGGAGCGGATGTTCTTCAGCAGCAGCTCCCCACTGCGCACTGAGGCCGACAATTGGTGCCTGCGCGAGCTACGCGGTCGCTACGACCTGGTGCTCAAGTACGTGGCCCGCCACCCGGGCTGCACTCACGCCGACCTGCAGGACCACGCCGATTCCGTGGCCCCCGAGATCGGCAGCCAGGTGGGCGGCTACCTCAAGACGTTGGAGGAGCGTTACGAGCTGGTGGAGAAAAGGCTGCCTGTCTTTGCCAAGCCCAAGGCCCGCAAGGGGCACTACACGATCCGCGACAACTTCTTGCGTAGTTGGCTCGATGCCCTGGCGGTTCCCACCGCGGCCATCAACTTCCGCCCCCTGCCGACGCTGGTGGAGCAGGCCGACCAGAGGCTGATGACCGCCGAGGGGTACGGCCTCGAGCGGCTGGTGGGGCAGCTCTACGAGGAACGCAGCCGCAAGGCACTGGGTGACTTCCCGCCTCACGTCGCGCATTGAGGGCTGGTGGAACAGCAGCGACACTGAGATCGACCTGGTGGCCCTCGACGAAACGTCGCAGCGCCTGGGGCTGGGCAGTTGCAAGCGTTCTGAGCAGGCATTGGTGACAGATCTGGGCCGCTTCGATGGCGCCCCAAAGGTTGGGCAGCGCCATGGCGCGAGGTACTGGCAAAGGGCTTCGGCCAGCCAACGCTGGTCATGTATTGGTCGATCTGGCAATGCCAGGCCATGACCCCTTCCCCCGCCGCCACCAGCCGCATCCACGAGAGCCTCGACACCGCTCTGGCCCGCAAGCGAGTAGTGCTCTGGTACGACCCCAGCGGTGAGTGGGATTCGGAGTTTGACGACGACCAGCCCGCTGCTGCCGAGTAGCTCCGGGTGGAGGGCAACGAGTTCTCCGTGAAAGTGGCGATCAGCCGGGCACCCCTGGAGCAGCGGTTTCTGCTGTACCTGCCCTGTGCCAAGCCCCCGGAGTCTGAGTACTGGTTGCTGGATGTCCTGTTGGCTGGCCACGAGTTCACCGCCGATCGCGCCTCCCTCGACATCCAGAGGCCGGGCTCACGCTGGAGTTCAAGGAGTTGGCCCAGCAACACAAGGCCTTCTTCCGCTCACCGGTGCGCAACACCAAGCTCAAGGAGCTGCAGCGCCCCAACGATGACGAGGCCGCCGTGCGGATGAAGATGCTCGCGGTGCTGGCTAAGCAGCCGGCCGACATCGACAAGCTGTTGTTGCATGCCTTCGGGCAGCTGGATCCGGCCCACTTCGATGCTGGCGACCTGCTGCCCCACGCCCGGGTGTTTCTGAGCATCTGGAAAGACAGCACCGGTGCAGACCCTCCAGATCGGTATGCCCCTGATGCAGCAGCTCCTGGGCACCCGATGCAGGATCCGCATGGTTTTTTGGGGCAGCGCAACAGGAAGGCGCCCCGTGTAGGGGCGCCTTAGCACCGGTTGCGGCGGTCAGCTCCTCACACCAAGGAGTGCCGATCGGGTGTCTGTCGTTCACGCGTTGCCTGTCTGGGGCCTGGCAGGAAAGGAATGGAGATCACGTCTGGGAGAAGAGATGCTCGGGGCTTGACCTTCTCGGTTGTGATCCCGGCTCGGGTACTGCAGCCCGGGGGTTCAACATGCAGGAATCAGATGTGGCGTATGGCTCTCTGCAGCTACGGGATGGCGTTCGCGCCGCGCCATCAAGTTCAGCTGTTGTGTGTCGCATCGTTGGCGCACCTCCGCTGGGCGCACCGGCTCGGGTGATCCCTGGCCGGACTCTTTGGGAGGGTGAGGATCGGGTTGGCTCCCGGGCCTCCCCTCAATCACAAGTTACGCCTTCTGGTTGATGGTGGTGGCTCCAGGAGGTTCCTGTTACCGCCGTGCAACTGGCGGTTTTGCGAACCGCCTGGCCGAGAAGCGGGTGAAGTCTCCAACCTCGCACGGCTCTGAGCGGCGCGGAACGGATCACCAACGCAGCATCCGAACCCAAAGCCACCAAAGCAGCGCCACGGGCAGCATCGCCAGGAGCAGAACCTCCAGGCTCTGAATCTGTTCAGGGTTCATGGTTCGCGGCAATCGATTCCGTTGTCAGCCTCCCTGCTCCTGGGCCTCCCACGCCACGATCTGGATCGGCCTCAGGCCGCTGCAGGCCGGCGCTGTTGCGTGGCGACAAGCGCGGCTCCCCCGGTCGCCAGCACCAGAGCGCCGCTGACGGCCAGGAACAGCAGCACCTGGAGCAGCAGCAGAGCAATCCCCAGGGCTGAGCCAGCCACGATCTGCACCCTGGCACGGCGGACTGGCAGATCTCCCCATGCTGGTGCCTTGCCGTGCTTGCGAAGGTTTCGCCTCGCTTCAACCGGCCTGACACGAAGGGCATGGAAGCCCGCAGGCCGCCAAAACAGGCCCAGAACTCCAGCGGCCCTCCGTCGGTGCCGGCGCTGACGGAGTGGCGGATGTCGTTGCTTGTGGGAACCGGCCTTGCGGTGCTCTTGGCTGCTAAGCGGCCGGTGTGGTGAACATCCTAGGCAGGAGGACCGCCGGGGACGCCGCCATCCTGGCCAAGCCACCGAGTGCTTCGCAGGCCTGGCCGGCTTCCCGATGAACCCCCCACTCGCAACAAATTCATCCCGCTCTGTACAAGAGAAAACCCTTGCCGAGCAAACAACCTAACGAAATGGAGCCAAGCGGACTCGAACCGCTGACCCCCTGCATGCCATGCAGGTGCTCTACCAGCTGAGCTATGGCCCCAGTGACACCGCTTGGGGTGGGGCGTGAGCCCCTGGGAGTTCTGGCGGCTCCCTGGCCCCGAGGGGCCCCTTCAGCAGTTCGAGGATCCTACAACGTGGGGGGCTGGCCGCCGGGGGCGGCGCTGGGCCTCACACCTGGCGCCAGACCGCCCGCAATCGCCCTTGCACCTGCACCTGGTCGGCGGGGAGCACGATCGGGGCGTAGGCGGCATTGGCCGCCACTAGGCGGATCTGGCCGCCCTGGCGGTGGAAATGCTTCAGGGTGGTGCCGCTGCCGGGCACCACAGCGCTGACGATCGTGCCATCGCGCAGACCATCCAGGTCAGCCACGGGCTCCAGCAGCACCACGTCGCCATCGGCGATGTGGGCCTCCGCCATCGAGTCGCCATTCACCGTGAGGGCGAACAGGCCGCGGGTGCTCAGCACCGGCTCCAGGTTGAGCCGCTCCTGCACATCCTCGAAGCTCTCGATCAAGCCGCCAGCCGCCACCGCCCCCAGCACCGGGATGCCAGCGGACTCAGCCTCGCCCAGCAGCTGCAACGTGCGCGCCTGCCCCTCCTGCCAGGTGATCCAGCCCTTCTGCTGCAAATGGCGCAGCCGGCTCTGGATCGGGGCCGGCGAGCGCAGACCCATCGCTTCCATCATCTGGCGGATCGAGGGGCTGTGGCGCTTGTGGCCGATGTAGTCGGACAGCCAGTCGTAAAGCTCCTGCTGGGCTGGGGTGAGGCTTGGCAGAGGGGGCATGAAGCGACATCGGTGCAGCTAATACAGATGTACCGAATTCTCGCGCATTTGTCTAGTGCTGGGTCGGCATCCCCGCGGATCGGCCCCGCTTGGGGGGGGCTGTGGCCCCCTCAGCCGGGGGCTAGGAGCGCCGCCAGAAGTGCCTGTTGCCCATGCAGCCGGTTCTCCGCCTGGTCGAACACCCGGCTGGCTGAGCCCTCGATCACCCCGGCGCTGATCTCCTCGCCGCGATGGGCCGGCAGGCAGTGCAGCACGATCGCCCGGGCATCGGCCTCCGCCAGCAGCTCCTCATTCAGGCACCAGCCGCGGAAGGCCTGTTCCCGGTCCGTTTGCTCCTGTTCTTGCCCCATCGACGCCCAGACATCGGTGTAGAGCGCCTGGGCGCCGCGCACGGTCGCCACCGGCTCATCCAGCACGGAGAGCACCGTGCCAGCGGGGGCCAGGGCACGGGCCTGGGCCAGCACGGCCTCGCTGGGGGCGTAGCCGCGGGGGCAGCCGATGCGCACGTTCACGCCCAGCAGCGCGCCGCACAGCAACAGGCTATGGGCCACGTTGTTGCCATCACCCACGTAAGCCAGGGTCAAGCCCCTCAATTCACCGAAGGCCTCCTGGATCGTGAGGAAATCCGCCAGGGCCTGGCAGGGGTGCTCCAGATCAGTGAGGGCATTGATCACCGGGATCGTGGCCCAATGGGCGTACTCCAACAGTTCATCCTGGGCGAAGGTGCGCACCGCCAGGGCATCGCAATAGCGGCTCAGCACCCGGGCCGTGTCCGCCACCGGTTCGCCGCGGCCCACCTGGCTGGCTTGGGGATCCAGATCGATGGTCTGTCCGCCGAGGCGGGCCATCGCCACGCTGAAGCTCACCCGGGTGCGGGTGGAGGCTTTGCGAAAGATCAGCCCCAGCACCATGCCGCCCAGATCCAGCCGCAGGTCGCCGCCCTTGAACGCCCGCGCCAGGCGCAGAAGCTCCAGCGTCTGCTCGCGGCTCAGGTCAGCGGAAGAGAGCACATCGGTGCCGCGGAGCCCAGCCAGCACTGGAAAGGCGCGGAGGCTGTCCATCGGCTTGTCTCAAAGAATCCTTATCCGCGATCGCCCGGGTCGCCGTCAAGCGGGCCGGCGGATTGTTTGCATAGGGCCGCCTGGCTAGGGGGCTCGGACCTGGCCAGCCGGTTCAACCCAATCCGTTCACCCCGTTGCCCCTTCAGCTGGGTTGCCTCTCGAGCGGGTGGGGCAGCTCTACAGGCCACCCCCCGCTCAGGCGGCGCTGGCGGCGGCCTCCGGCAGCAGGCTGGCGGCCAGCAGATCCTTGAGCTCATCCCCCTCGATCACCTCTTTTTCCAGAATCTTTTCGGAGATGCTCTCGAGCAGGTCCCGATTCAGGCGCAGGATCGCGATCGCCCGATCGTGGGCGCGATCCACCAGGCCGCGCACCTCACGGTCGATCGCTTGGGCGGTGGCGTCGCTCACCGAGCGGCGGGGATTGTTGGTGCCGCCGAGGAAGCGCCCGCCGCCCTGCTTGTCGTAGGCCAGAGGGCCGAGGGTGTCGCTCATGCCGTAGGTGCCCACCATTTGCTCGGCGATGTCGGTGGCGCGCTGCAGGTCGTTGGCGGCGCCGGTGGTGACTTCCCCAAACACGATCTCCTCGGCGCTGCGTCCTCCCAGCAGGGTGGCGATCTGCCCCTCAAGATCCTCCTTGGAGTTGAGGAAGCGCTCCTCGGTGGGCAGCTGCAAGGTGTAGCCGAGGGCCGCCATGCCCCGGGGCACGATCGAAATCTTGGCCACCTTGCTGCCGCCGGGCATCAGATGGCCCACGATGGCGTGGCCAACCTCGTGATAGGCCACCACCTTCTTCTCATCGGGCTGCAGCACGCGGCTTTTCTTCTCCAGGCCCGCCACCACGCGTTCGATCGCTTCGTTGAGATCCCCCTGTTCCACGGTGGTGCGCATCGCACGGGCGGCCAGCAGGGCGGCCTCGTTCACCAGGTTGGCGAGATCCGCTCCAGCGAAGCCGCTGGTGGCCTGGGCGATCTTGTCGAGATCCACCCCAGCGGCGAGCTTCACCTTCTTGGCATAGATCCCCAGGATCGTGCGGCGGCCGCTCAGGTCGGGCCGGTCCACCAGCACCTGCCGGTCGAACCGGCCGGGACGCAGAAGGGCCGCATCCAGCACCTCCGGCTGGTTGGTGGCGGCCAGCACGATCACCGGCTTGTCCTTGGAGGCGAAGCCATCCATTTCGGTGAGCAGCTGGTTGAGGGTCTGCTCGCGCTCATCGTTACCCCCAACCACACCCATCGATCCTCCCCGGCTCTTGCCGATGGCATCGAGTTCATCGATGAAGATGATGCAGGGGGCTTTCTTCTTGGCCTCCTCGAACAGATCCCGCACCCGGGCGGCGCCGGCGCCGACGAACAGCTCCACGAACTCCGAGCCGCTGATGATGAAGAAGGGCACACCCGCTTCACCGGCCACCGCCTTCGAGAGCAGCGTCTTGCCGGTGCCGGGAGGGCCCACCAGCAGCACACCCTTCGGGATGCGGGCGCCGATGGCGGCATAGCGCTCGGGTGTTTTGAGGAAATCGACGATCTCGGTGAGTTCGGTCTTGGCCTCATCCACCCCGGCAACGTCAGCGAAGGTGACCCGCGATTCCTCATCGGGCACATAGACCTTGGCCTTGCTCTTGGTGAAGCTCAGCGCCCCTTGGGCGCCGCCCATGCCGCTGCGACGGGCGAAGAACTGCAGCACCAAAATGAAGATCAGCGGCGGCACCACCCAGCTCAGCACCGTCGTGAAGAGATTCGGGCGCTTGGGTGGGGCGGCGGCGAATTCGACGCCGTGCTGCTCCAACCGCTGGGGCAGCTCCATGTCGAAGATCGGCGTGGTGGCCAGCACGGTGGGGGCCCCCTCCGCCGGGGCGGCTTTCAGCTCGTAGCGGATCTGATCCGAAGTGATGTAGGCGCGCTGAACGTTGTCAGCATCCACCTGGCTGATGAACAAGGAGTAGGGAACCCGCGGCACCTGGGCGGCCGGGTTCGGCAGGAAGTTGCTGAACAGCAGCAGCACGCCGAAGCCGATCAGGATCAGGTTGATCAGTCCGAAGCGACGGGAAGGCCGGTTGTCGTCCTGGCGAAGGGCCATGCGCTGGAAGGAGCCAGTAAGTTCCCCCAAACTAAGGGGGGCCTTCCGCGGGCCGGGCCCGGCCGGGTCGGGAGAACCGAACGGAGGGCCGCCACTCTTGGCTACCCATGCCGGCGTTGAACCCTCGCAGCTGCCTTCCTTTCCCATGTGCGGCCGCTACTCCCTCACCAGCGATCTCGATCGCCTGCTGCCGCTGCTGCGGGGCTCCTTGCCCGCCGGACTGATCGAGCGCTACGCCCCACGCCAACAGGTGCGTCCCGGCGAACCGGTGCTGTTGCAACGCCAGGAGCATGGCCAGCTGGCGGTGGCCTTGGCGCTGTGGGGCTTTCTGCCGGACTGGTGCAAGGACCCCAGCAGCCTGCGGCGCCCGATCAACGCCCGCCGTGAATCCGTGGCCGAGAAGCCCTTCTTTCGCGGCGCCTGGCGCCATCGTCGCGCCTTGCTGCCCGCCGATGGCTTCTACGAATGGCAAGACCGCCGCGACCCCGACACGGGGCGCACCTGGAAGCAACCCTGGCTGTTTCGTCGCCGCGACCGCGCCCCCTTCTGGCTGGGGGGGCTGTGGGACCGCTGGCTGGGGGCCGATGGCGGCGAGCTGGACACGGCCGTCATCCTCACCACCGCCCCCAACGATCTGCTGCGGCGGGTGCATGACCGCATGCCCGTGGTGATCCCCGAGGGATTGGAGGAGGCCTGGCTCGGCGCCCTCGATGGCCCAGCCCTGCGGGCCCTGGAGCCGCTGATGGACCCTTGGGATCCCGCCGCCTGGGAGGCGGTGCGCCTGCCCACCGGGGCTGCGGTCTCAGCGGGCCGTCCGCCCGTGCCGGCGGAGGCGGGGCGGCAGGGGGAACTTCCCCTGGGGCCGCTCGCGCCGACCAGCCCTGCCGCTAGACCGGGGGACCCCGCCGCCTTGCCGTGAGCCTGGACCAACTCGATGCCTTCCTGGCCCATGCCCGCCATGACGCGGCCCTGGCCGAACGGCTTCACGACGCCGCTGAGCCCCCCGAGCTGGAGGAGTTCTTGCGGTTGGCCAAGGCGGCGGGCTTCGCGGTGGAGGCCGATGACCTGATCGCTGCCCACCAGCGGGCCGAGGCCGCCCTCAGCGACCAGGAGATCCAGCGGCGGGCGGGTCAGGAGGCGCGGCGGCTGCGCACCTTCATCCCGGGTTGAGCCTGCCGTCGTGCCAACGGGCCGGCGGGGCCAGCTTGCCCCGCCAAAGCAGATCTCCCTCCAGCCAGCGACGCTCGTCGCCGCTGAGCGTCCAGGCATCGGCCAGGGTTTCGCCGCCGAGCACCCCCAGGGGCGTGCGGGCCGCTTCTCCGCCCAGCACTTTCGGGGCGATCACCGCCGCCAACTCCTGAACGCAGCCCTGGCGCAGGGCCGCCGCCGCAAGCTCCGGGCCGCATTCCCATAGAGCCTGATTGCAGCCGCGCGCGGCCAGGGCGGTGAACAGGGCCGACGGGCTGGTTTCGGCAAGCTCCAGGCTCGCAAGGCCCGGGTGGCGGTTCTTCAACGCCTCAAGCCGGCCGCGGGCCGCGGCCGACGCCTCCGGCCCGTGGGCCACCAGCGTTGCCCCGTCCTCCTGGTTCCAGAGCCGGGCCTCGGCCGGCAGGTCGAGGTTGCGGCTCAACACCACCCGCAAGGGCTCCGGCTGGCGCCGGCCGCGGCTGGTCAGCAGCGGATCATCGGCTCGCAGCGTGCCGCCGCCCACGATCACGGCGTCGCAACCGGCCCGCAGGCGATGCACCCAGGCCCGGGCCCGGGGGCCGCTGATCCATTGGCTGGCGCCATTCGGCAACGCCGTGCGGCCATCCAGGCTCATCGCCCACTTGAGCAGCCCCCAGGGCTTGCCGCTGGCCAGCTGATGCAGGAAAGCGCGGTTGAGGCTGCGGGCTTCCGCCTCCAGCACCCCCTCCAGCACGGCGATGCCGGCCTGCCGCAATTGCCCCAAACCAGCGCCGGCGACCAGGGGATTGGGATCCGCCATCGCCACCACCACCCGACGGATCCCGGCGGCGATCACCGCATCGCTGCACGGGGGGGTGCGGCCGTGGTGGCAGCAGGGCTCCAGCGTCACCAGCAAGGTTCCGCCGCGGGCCCGCTCTCCAGCCTGGGCCAGGGCCCCCACCTCGGCGTGGGGTTCTCCGGCGCGGGCGTGGTAACCCTCGCCCACCAGCGTTCCGGAGGCATCGAGAATCACCGCCCCAACCAGTGGGTTGGGGCTGGTGCGCCCAGCACCGAGGCTGGCCAGTTGCAGGGCCCGGCGCATCCAGGGAATCCAAATGTGGTGGTTGGAATCCATCTGAGGAGGAGGTGGGGGCGGCAACCGCGGCACCCGCATCCTGCTGCCGGGATCGCCTTGGGGCGACCGGATTTCGGCGGAGGCGTTCGGGATGCTCTGGACGACCCCAGCTCCTCGGCCGGAGGCCGCTTGAGTGCCCAGCTCTTGCCTGGATGGTTAAATCCGGCCTGGCCCTGATCCGGGCTTCCCTTAGCTGAGGGCCTCCAAGGGCAGGCGCCGCCACTCGGCCACCACGTAGGGAGGTACGGGCAGTTCCACGAACACCCCCGGCAGCTCCAGCCGCAGGGGGCGGTCCTTGCGCAGGTCGGCCAGCAGCGGTGTCAGGTCGAACTCGGCGGCGGCGGCGCGGCTATCGGCCGCCAGCTTCGGATTGGCCAGGGTGACATCCGCCAGCTCCCACAAGCGCAGGCCGGCCCGGGTCAGCAGCGGCGTGGGGTGATCGAGGCGCACGCGGCCGGGGAAGCCCACGATCCGCAGGGTGACGCGGGCGTTGGCGGCAGGGGGACCGGAGCGATAGGCCACCACCTGCCAGCTCTGGTAATCCAGGTCGCGCAGGCTTTCGAGGCTGCGCACCAGACCGGTGCCGGTTTCGCCCGGGCTGGCCTGCAGCATGGCCTGGGCCGGGGTCGCCACACCAAACCAAAGCGCGAGTCCCACGGCTGTGGCCAGCACCGCCGCGGCAAGCTGGCCAAACCAGCCGGCAAAGCCCATACGGTCTTGTCGTCCGGAATCTCTGGGAGGGCGCTGCGGGCTGGTCATGGTTGGCGCTCCGCCCCTGGGATCGGCTGCCAGCCGGTATGCGTGGCCCAGAGGGCCCAAATCGCCATGGCCCGCAGGTAGTGGCAGGCGCGAAAGGTGTGCACGGCCGTGATCGCTTCCGGGGTGCGGAATTGCAGGCCTCCCCCATACACCTGCTCCACCACAGCCCCGCTGATCGCGAGGGCGGTTTTTGTCTCGCCCATCAAGCGGTAGTAAGCCGCCAGCCCGAAGTTGATGCCGGTCCACACCTCCAGCGGATGGGTGCCGTTGGGGTCGAGCGGCGTGCCATCGCGGCGCAGGCCGTTGGCTACCCCCAGCCGCCCCCCTTCGAAGGCTTCGAAGCAGGCCTCGCGCACGGCCTTCAGGGCTGAGCGGGCTCGATCGTCCGCCACCACCGGCGCTAGTCCCAGCAGGCGCGCGTAGAAATCGCCGCAGAGCTGATCGGCCATCACCACCGGAGTGCCGCTCTCGGCGTCGATGTTGTAGTACTCGCCGTTCCAGAGCAGTCGGTCGAAGTTCGAGCGCGAAAGCTCCAGCCAGCTTCCGAACAGCCGCTGCTCCTCGCTGGTGTCGAGCCCGAGCCGCAAGTGCAGCTGCTGGCCCATCGCCAGGGCGGCTTCCAGGGCGGCGATCCAGAGGGCGCCGCAATAGGCGCTCACCCCCTGCAGCGGCCAGTCGTCGAAGGTCTGGTCCGGGGCGCCACCGTTGTCGGGCAGACCGTCGTCGTTGGCGTCGAACTGTTTGAGGTAGCGCAGCGCCGTCACCGCCGCCGGCCAGCAATCGGCCAGGAAGGCAAGGTCTTCACCGGAGGGGGCCAGCCGGTAGGTGCGCCACACCTGCAGCACAAAATCGCTGGCCAGGTCCTTCCAGAGGTTGCAGTCTTGATAGGCGGTGTAGTTCGTGGCATCGAAGGGGCGCTCGTTGGGGGCGCCGAGGTCGTGGGGGGTGGCGCCGGCCAGCTTGCGGGCGGCCTCCACGCGGCCTTTGCCCTGGGTGAAGTACCAACCGATCGGCCGCGGCGTGGGATCCGCCGCCGGGATGGCCCGGGCGAAGCTGCGCAACACGGCCTTGTCGAGCTCCGGCCAGAGCTGCAGCAGGGCGAATGACCCGTAAAGCCGCACATCGAGGCTTTCGTACCAGGCATAGTCGAGGCACTCGAGCACCCCGAAGCGGCCCACGGGATCCGTGGCTGAGGCGGCCGTCCAGAGGCTGCCGCCGGAGGCCAGGTCGTACAGCTCGTTGAGCAGGGCCATGCGCAGCGGCTCCGGCAGATCGCGGCGCTCGAGCACCGGCGCCTGCCAGGCGTCGATCGCCTGGCGCCAGGTGGGCCAGTCGCGCAGGGCTTCGGCGGCGAGGGCGGCGGCGTTGCGGCCGTCGCTGCCGACGAAATCGGTGTAGCGGCGCAGGGCCTGGCGACCGCTTGCGAAGGCCGTGACCGGCAAGTCCCAAGTGATCACCATGGGGATGCTGACGCTCTCGCCCGGAGCCAGTTGCCACTTCACGGCCAGCGCCGCGCTGGCGGCTTCGCCGGCGGCGCTGAGGCGGTCGTCGTCGTTGTCGGGAATCTCGCCGCTCCGGGCGAACGGATGCCAGATCTCGGCGCCATCGCCGGCTGGGTTCCAGCGGCTGCAGCGGAACAGCTGCCAGTCGTGGCCCGCACCCTGGCCGCTCAGAGCCGCCTCATCCGGCAACGCTAGGCACCACTGGCCCTCGCCTTCCGCCAAGGGCTCGCTGCGCTCACCCTCCAGCAGGAGGCCGCGCAGACCCTCGCGATCCACCCTGCGGTTGCGCTGGCCCTGGCCCCTGCCGATTGCCGGGACGTAGTTGTGCTCCGGGCTGCCGTCGTCGCGAAAGTGCACGGCGGCGGCCGGATCGGTGTTGGTGAACCAGCCCACGGTGTTTCGCCAGGTCAGCAGCAACGACAGCGTCAGGGGCCGCCGCGTCGGGTTGCTGAGCGTCCAGACGAACACCGCGACGGGGTAGCTCGTGCGCTGATAGTCGCCGGGCAGAATCGGCGAGAACGCCTCAACGCGCACCCCCGCCTGGAACACGCCCTCGTAGGTGGTGGCACTGAGCGGATAGCGGGCCTGGTAGTTGCCGCTGCGGCGGATGTCGCCGGAGGCCAATCGTTCGCTGGCGGGATACCACTGCCAGCTCGTCAGGGGTGGGGTGGCGTCGGGGCGGCTGGCGTCCCGCTCCGGGGCCACCGCTAGAGCGTGGGCGCGATGGTTGTCGCCATCGTGCTCGAACAGCGCGAACTGGCAGTCGGGCAGCTCACCGAACCAGTGCTCGCCGCCATCGAGATGCCAGAGGTTGAAGCGTCCGTCCGGTGCCCGTGCGATGCAGCCGGCCCCGAAGCCGCCCAGGGGCATGCCGTGGTTGGGTCCGTCGTCCAGGTTGCTGGCGTAGCGCACCGTGTATGGGCGATCCCAGCCGAGCCCCAAGGGCCGCTGCCAGCTTGCCTGCTGGAGATCAACGGTCCGACCCTGGTGGTCTGAAGAGGACCCGGTGCGAGGGAAACCCAGGGGCGCCATGACAACGGAATGGGCTGGCTCAGCTTGTCAGATGGAAGCCCATGCACCACGGCAACGACCAGGCCCCCCCACTACAGTCGCGCTCCGATCAGGGGCGACCCCCAGGAGATCATCAGGCGTGATGGAGGCAGCAACTTCAACCGACCTGGAGACCAGCCAGAACAATAACCATCGCTATCGACCGGAGATCGATGGCCTTAGGGCTGTGGCAGTTGTGGCTGTTCTGATCAACCATTTAAATCCTGCACTGCTGTCTGGCGGATATCTAGGAGTAGATCTCTTCTTTGTGATTTCCGGTGCCGTGGTGACCGGGTCGCTTATCTCACGACCGCCGGCAGCGCCCCGCCGCATTTTGATGGGATTTTATGCCCGTCGGTTCCGGAGACTCTTGCCTGCGCTGACCATCAATATCCTGGTGGTTGCCGTGTTGTTTGCCGCGTTGGCCAACCCGGTTGACGCTGCCTTTAAGTCGAGCATGCGCACGGGAATAGCCGCTCTTTTTGGCGTCTCTAATATTTACCTGCAACGCCAGGGAAGTGATTACTTCGCCACAGACAATCATTACAACCCCTTTTTGCATACCTGGTCTTTAGGGGTGGAGGAGCAATTTTATCTCGTTTGGCCTATTGTTTTGCTGTTGTGTGGTTTGGGCCGATCCTCGCCTCGCGCGGTCGGTTGGCGTCTTGGCTGGCTGACCGCACTCCTGAGCGCTGGATCCCTGGTGTACCTAGCCGTGCTTCAGGCACGCGGCCAAAACGATGCCAGTTTCTTTCTGATGCCAGCACGGTTTTGGGAG
>JBIIIX010000031.1:0-17215 GCA_044234415.1 Cyanobium sp. | reverse complement strand
CCGCAGGCCTCGGCCAGACGGGCGGCCACCTGCTGGGCCGGCTGCGTATTGGGATAGGCAGGCTGCGCCATGATCCGCACCACACCGGTTTGCGTGAGCGGGCATGTTGCCCACCCCTGGTTGAGATTCCGCTCCAGCCAGGTGCAGGCGGAGGCATGCATCACATGCCCACTGTCGAGCAGGGCGATAATCACATTCACATCTAGCAGGGCCCGCATCAGATGCCTTCGAGATCGCGCAACTGATCGATGTGCTCATTGCTCACCAGTTGTTGATCGCTGGCCGCAAAGGGACGGAATCCGGCCACAACCGCAGCACCAGAGTGCTGGGCTGATGCATCGCCGGTTAGGGCAGAGCGCAAGAGGCTCGAAACCACTTTCCCGGCGGAGACGCCCTGGCGCTGCGCCAATTCTTTGGCGGCGGCTAAAACATCGTCCTCGATGTCGAGCGTGGTTCGCATGGCTAGCCTCAACTTCAGTGCATCTTAGCATCAGCGCATCAAGTTGTCTTCGGAATCCCGATCCCCGCGACCCAGCTCACTCAGGTGTGCAGCTAGGGCTCCGGCTCCTCCCCGCTGAGCTGCCGGATGTACTTCTCATCGGACGTGCCTCCCCGGCGCGCGGCCCGGCGCTGCTCCATGCGCCATTGCCAATCGTCCCAGGTCCCCTGCCACTCCTGCAGCAGGGAACGCGCTGAACCAGGCCGCCGGGCCAGGGCGGCAAAGCCCAGAGCCAGCGCCAGGCTGGCGAGGGCCTTGCGGAGCAGCTCGGGCAGCAGCAGCAGGGGTGTGCGGGGCTGGCTGGATTCGCGCTCACGGCTGATCTGCAGGGCGGCCTGATCGAGCACGGCGCCCACCTGGGCCTACTGCTTCGCAGAAGCCTTCGGCTAGAGCAAGGGCAGGGGCTGGGCGATGTCGGCGGGGCCGAGCACCGGGCCCTGGAGCTTCTGGACCTGCTGGTTGAGCTCGGCGTTGCTGGCGGCGCCGGCCACGGCCTGGCGCAAAGCCTTGAGTTTGGCCTCAGCGCCCTGGATGCGGGCGGCCTGGGCATTGTTCGCCGTGCGGCTTGTCTGCAGAGGCGAGCGCGTTTTTTCAGCTGTGGATCGTGGGGGCCTAGCTCAGCGGCGATCTGGAGCAGGGCCAGGCCGAGCAGGGGGAAGGCGGCGATGTTGATCAGGGTGCCAGCGAGGCGCAACTGCCAGGCGGGATCAAGCAGCTGCAGGGGGAACAGGGCTGCGGCCACCAGGGACGCGAACAGCACAAACAGCACCAGCGCCACCACGCCCAGGCCCGGGGCGGAGAGGAGCACGGGAGCGCCGGAGCGGGAGGAATCGGAGCTGAGGGGCATTGCGGAACGCAGGGGGAGAACGCAAAGCAGCAATCGCCGCTCACGTCGGCCACAAAAAAGCCCCGCCGATGGCAGGGCCGGACAAGGAATCATGGCTGCAATCAGGCCTGGGGCGGGGTGCTCAAAGGAGCGGCGATGCGCTTGCGGAGGCGGCGGCTCCAGCCGAAGGCAGCGCCAGCACCGAGCAGGGGCAGGGGGCCGGGGACAGTTGCTCCTGGTGGAGTAGGTGCCCCGAGGATCACCTGGATTGACTCACTTGTGCCGTCGAGAGTCCAAGTGCCGATCAGACCTGTTGTGGTGAAGCCTAGACCTGCGAGGGTTGTGCCATTGAACGTGGCACTGCTGTTGATTGAAGTGCTGGAGATATATGAAGAATTAATGCCAAAATAATATATGTCTCCAAGCAAAACGGTAGTCAAGCTACTAACGCTGGAGGCGGGCGAGGTAGCCGTTCCGTTAAAACTACTGGGGCCCGTGATGCCGAAGAAAGGTACTTGGATGTCAGGTCCAGTACAAACAACCGCAAAAGCAGAAGCGAATGCTCCACTATCTCCACAAGTACTATGGCTAATTGGCGTTGCCCCAGTTAGATCCAGGCTGCCACTTGCCTGAACAACCACATTCTCTGCGGATTCAAAAATGTTGTGGGTGAGAATCGCCTTGGCCTCTCCCTGGTTCAACAGCAGGGCAGCAGGTGCGGCCAGCATAGGGGTAAAGCGCTTGCAGCGTTTGGCGAGGGTGGGAGCGGCATGATCACTGCAGGAGCAAGTTTGCATCAATAATGACCCCCCCAAAGGAAATTCATACCTCTGAGGCCAGTGAAGATATTGGCACATGCGCAAATCTTTTCCGTGCTTTCGGTGGGGGCTTTTTCGGGTGGGGGACACCTCAAAGCGCCTAGTACTCGCGGGCGTCGTCCCATCCCTTTCAGCTGAATCACCCTGGTGCGGCTCCAAAACCAGGGCAGGGGCCACCTTGATTTGGCTCTGCCCCGGGCTGGCTGAATCGGTGCCACCGCTGTGGCGAAGCGTGGTCAGCGGTGGCTGAGCAATGCTTCCACTGTCATGCCGATATCCTTGGCGATTTGGCGGAGCAGAGGCGGGGCAATATCTCGACCCTTGTGCGCTGGAGCCGTAGTGCAGCGGCCATGGGCATCGCGGAACTGCTGGTGTGAGCCGCGCTGACGGACGATCTCAAAGCCCAGCTTGTGCAGGATGTCTGCGACTTCGGAGGGCTTGAGAACCGGCGTTGAACCCACGCTCAGGCCGGCACGGAGATCTGTTGCAGCCCGATGAAATCGCTCTCCAAGGTGGGCTCGCCATCTTCCAGGAGCATGGCGATCACCTCCTGGAGGTTGGACTGCAGCTCATCAAGGGTTTCTGCCTGGCTGTGGGCGCCAGGGAAGCCGGGGACATAACCCACCAGCATCCCGGTCTCGGGGCAGCGCTCAATCACCGCTGAAAACGTGTGCACTGGAATTCGCGTCATTCGCCCATTCTGCTGTGGTCCAGCCTGAAACCGATGGCGTCGCGCTCGCGGCTGAGTTGCAAGGCGGCCTGGTCGAACCCGGCGCCCACCTGGGCCTACTGCTTCGCGGAAGCCTTCGGCTGGAGCAACGGCCTGGGCGTTGTTGGCCGTGCGACTCGGCTGCGGGCCGGCGATGGTCTGCAGAGGCAGAAGCAGCAGGAAGGCCGAGGGGCGGCGGCCTCCAGCCAATCCCAGGGCAGCCCGCAACGCCTGCTCCAGAGCGTTCATTTCAGCAGCGCTGAGCCGGGTTAGGGGGCCTTCGTCGATGCGGTTGCGATCCAGGGCTCGGGGTTGCTCCGCCATGGCCCAGCATTCGCGCAGCAAGCGGTCGCGGGCGGGGATAGCCACCCGCAGGGCTCCGGCGCCGCGGCGCCGCTGGCTGGTGAGGGGCACCACCACCAGGGTGGCGAGGCCCGCTTCCGTGAGTGCATCGGCCTGAATCACCACCACCGGCCGATCCTTGCCCACCTCGGCCCCCTGATTGGGGTTGAGCCGTGCTGCCCACACCTCACCGCGGCGCATCAGCGCCACCACACTTCGGCCGAGGTCGCATTCGCAGCTCCCTCAGCCCCGGCCAACGCCTCGTTCTCCGCCATCAGGAAATCGGCGGCGATCTCCCGGGCCTCAGCGCAGGCGCCCGCATCGCTGGCCAAAGCTCCTGCAGCCAGCTTCAGGGCCGCCTGCTCCCGTCCTTCCCGCCGCTGGGACAGCAGGGTTTCCAAGGCCTCGCGCATCAGTTGGGAGCGCGGTTGGCCGCTGAGTTGCGCTTCCTCATTGAGCTGTTGTTCCAGGTGGTCTGGAAGCCGGAGGCTGAGGGCAGCCATCCAACGCCATCGACGTGATGCAACAAATTTTACGAGATGCATGCCAGCTTGTATTGCAGGAAGAGCGACATTCCTCCAGGGCCAAGGCGCCGTTCCGTGTTGGTTGGCCAATCTCTCCGTCTGACCCATGGGCTGCAAGGTCCTGCCGGTCGGCGGCATGGCCGTGGTCCCAGGAGTTGCGATCCCTGCGGCCGGGCTGGCGCAGCTAGCCCCCGCCGAAGCGTGGCCTGGGTGAAGGGAGCGGGCGGGACCAGGCAACTCCTCGGCGAAGAGCCGAGACATGGATCCATCCTTAACTTCAGGATTAGCCGTGCTGACCGCTCGCCATGAACGGGCCTATTGCGCGGCCCATCAGGCGGTGGAGAATGGTCTCAAGGGGCTGATCATGGCCCTTGGCCAGCAGGCCTGGGGCCGCAAGGGGGTGGTTCCAGGCCTGCAGATGCTGCTGTGGGGTGGCCGGCCGGAGCTACCGCCAGCCGCTGCAATGGCAGCAGCAGGTGGAGAGATTCAGGCGGGCCAATGGGGCCAGGGCCAGCGACTGGGATGCGAAGCTGTTGTTGTAATCGCTTCAACCCTTAAAGGCTGAAGCAGGCGGAAACGGATAAGAAGATACGAATAAACTATGCAATAATCAGTGCAACTTCTGGGGCAATTGGTAGCCAGCACTGGCTTAATCCGCCCGCTGGCTGCGGATTCAAGCAACCCAGCTGGTCAAGGCCAATCAGGCTTTGGCAGCCGCGAAAGCTGCCAGGTCTCGAATCAGCGGCTATAGCTGCTGGAAACGGTGTTGGTGATGCATTTGATGCGCTTCCTCAGCTTGCGGCTCAAGCTGAAGGCAGCGGCGGCGCCAAGGGCAGGCAGGGGGGAAGGGACAGAGGCAGTGGCCTGGGCCCAGGTGATCGTGGATCTAGATCGAAGATCGCCCATATGTGCGGGTGCAACCTGGTAACTTGGATAGGCTGATGCCGGCTGGGAAGCAATATGCCGGAAATAAGTAATCTCGTCATTGTTAATCGGGTGATTGACAATGGACCAGGCAAAGGCAGGCCCTGATCGTAGGTTTTGTGGGTCATCCCACAGACCCGTGTTGAGGTCTCCGAGCGCCCAGCCCAGCGCGTCAGCCCAAGCAGCTGCATCAGTAACTTGCCCCCACCATGGCATGACACCTCCGTTGTTGGGAGTTTGGAATTTGTTCGTGTTGTCGTTGTAGCTGCCGGTGAATGTGGTCTCATCCCACCATTGACCAGCTACATTCACGACCAAGGCGTGGGCTCGACCAGCGCCAATAAAACCGCAATCGCCACTCCAGTAAACAAGGCTGATTTGGCCAGTGATGACCATTGGTGCCGGCAAGGTGTGGACTTACTGCCCTTGGGGCTGGAGGATTGGCTTGAGAAATGAGCTGTGTCGAGCATTGTTGATTCGCTAAGTTGCAAACGACTTCCCCGGCTTTGCCGAGGCGTTTAAAAAGATAAACAAACAAGGTGGCCCTCTCTCCAATGCAAGCAAATTCTTTAGATCATCGAATTTTTTATTAACTTTATCGGGAGCGGCAGTCTTCAAAGCTATTAGCTTCTTCTGGTAACCCCGTCCCAGATCATGGGAGGACTGCGGTGGTATGGGTCTCGTCAGGGAGAACCGTCAAGGAGAAGGTTATTGAGGAGCTCCTTGCGTCTCTGCGAGTGGTCGTCAGCTTCGCGAGCGGGTTGGCGCTACAGCGGGACTGGAGAGGCATCCATCGTTGGCATGCGGCCGCAGGGGCCGGACGGCGAGCGAGGCCATGGCGGCTGAGCAGAGGCAACGGGCAAGGAGTTACGGCCAGCACGGCTCAATCGTCGCCAACAGACAGGAGAACCACCCAGAGCTGGGGACCCCTCAGCGGCAGACCTCCCGGCGGTGCCCGATCCGCACCACCTGGACCAAGAGCAACCCATCCAACACCTCATAGAGGATCCGGAAATCCCCCACCCGCACCCGGAACACACCGGGTTCTCCCTGAAGTGCCACGCAGCCTGGTGGCCTGGGATTTTCGGCCAGCAGATCAATGGCGGCGCGAATGCGCAGCTGCTCCCGCCGTTGCAACAGGGCAAGCGAGCGGACGGCTCGCCGCGCCAGCCTGACGTCGTAGCGCTGGCTCACGGGCCTGCAGACCTCAAAGCAGCCCGAGATCCGCCTTGACTTGCTCCCACGGCACCGTGTCGTCGTCCTCCCGGGCCTGGGCCAAGGCCTGGCGGTCGCTGTTTTCGTCGGCGGCCGCCACCAGACGCTCAAACAGGGCGTGATCCAGCACCACGGCCACCGGCCGGCCGTGGCGGGTGAGCACCACCGGTTCGCCACTGCGTTGCGTGCTGTCGATCAGTTCCGCCAGGTTCTCCCGTGCCTGGCTCACCGTGAGCTCGCCCATCACGAACCGAAAGTGTACGTTTTGTACGTTACGAGGGGCGGATGGTTTTTGGCGTGGGGCAGTTCCCTCAATCAAGGCGCAGCTGCAACCCACCTGCCCCCAACGTTCTTAGCCGTAAACCCTGCACGCTCGGCGGGCCCATGCGCCTCCAGCCACTCCGTCCCAGCCCCCGGCTCCGCTGAGAGCATCGATCCGGCCGAACATTCCCACCCGCTCCAGGCCTGGATGCTCCGCCGCCACCTGGGCCGCCCCAGCGCAGCAGCGATGGCGTCAAGACTGGAAACCGTGCCGAGCCCCTGGAGCGCTACACCACAAACCCCAGGATCTGCCCCACGATCTCCAACACCTGGTCCAGTCTGTCGTTGTTGAGTGAGCCCATGGGATGGGGCCGGGCACCCCGAGCCTTCCAATCGAAGGATTTGAGTTGGTGGCAGAGCACAAAGCTGTGGGCCTCTGGCCCTCTGGAATCGGCCCCAGATCCACCGCCAGGGAGGAGCCGCGGTTGTAGGCTGCCGATGGCATGGCGAATCCCACCACCAGCCCCACCGAGGCATGGAAGGGGGCGGTGGAGAGAACCAGAAAGGGATGGTGGTCCTTCATCTCCCGTCCGGCCTGGGGGTTGTGGTCGATCCAGATCACCTCACTCCGATCCGGCACCCAGGTGGCTGGGGGCTGCGGCGGGGTCATTCGATGACCTCTGTGCCGATCGGATCCCAGACCATCGCTTCGGTAGCTTCGCCTTCCATGGGCGTGTAGCCCGCCAGTCGCTCCGCCAGGGAAAGCCGGGGCTGGACGGGCCGGATCAGCACCCCATCGGCCACCACCTTCAGTTCCACGGTCTGGTTGTCGTGAAGCCGGGCCTCACGGGCGATGGCGGCGGGCAAGCGCACCCCGAGGCAATTCCCCCAGCGGCGAAGATCCTGGCGAGGGAGCTGGCGAGCCGTCAGGTGCCAAACGTCTAGCAGCAAGTTAGTCGTCAATGCCGAGGCGGCTGCATCCTGACCAGCTCCCCAGGCTTGGCGTGGCAAGGACCAGGCCCAGGCTGACCTCGCGCCAGTGGTTGATCACTCGGCGGCGATCTCCAGCCGCTCCGAGAGGGTCACCAAGGTGAGATCAGCGAAATCACCGGGCAGATCGGCATAACGCTGATTGAGTTCGACGCTGCGTCTGTAATCCTCCGGAAGCAGATTGATCGCCTCGATGGCACTGCGGCTGACCGCTGGGCCGAGTACAGGGCCTGGGGGTTTTGAAGCTGCTGGTTGAAGTCGGCGTTTCTGGCCGCGGCGGCCACGGCCTGGCGCAGGTCCTTGGGTTTGGCCTCGGTGCCCTGGACGCGGGAGCCGAAGGTAGCTCACCTATAAAGATCAGACGCCCTTCAGCCTCGATACTGGGTCGGTGCTGAACCCCGATGCTGCGCTGGTGTCATAGCCCTTCGGGCGTCACTTGGTAGCAGCGCCGTTCAACCCTGCACGATTTCAGCCTGCAGTTCTGGCCAGTTTTCCGGAAAATCGCCGCGGCGAACCATGCGAGTGAAGGCGGCGTAGCAGTCGTTGCGGTCGCCTTCCTTGCGGGGATATCCCAGCCAGAGGATCAGCAGCAGCCGGCGGCCATCGGCTTCGAAGGGCCGGAAGAAGAGCCGGTGGTGATCGGGCAGGCCGAGTCCTTTGAGTCGTCCATACCGTCGCAAAGGACCCAGGAGCGCAAAGCGGCTGGCATAAGGATCAGCGGCAATCCGCTCCTTGATCCCTGCCATCACCGCCGCCAGCAGCTTCACCTGGGGATGCACCACGAAAACGTGGGGTTCCAGCTCCTGCTTCAGGGTTCTGACCTCAGCCTTCAGTTCGGCGTATTGGCGGGCAAACAGCCTCGGCTGGAAGGCGATCTGCCAGCCATGACACAGCAGGGCCGGGCTCATTGCGCCTCGATGTCATCCGCGGCAAGGCTCACGCCGTCGAGCAGATCGTCGTCGTCTAGCGCCATCGCCTCGGTGTAGGGCATCGGGCCGGCTTCATCGCTGAGGGCCTGGCGGGTGAGGAAGTCGAGGAACAGACCCAACATCAGGCTCTCTTCCTCTCGGTCTTCCTCGGCCTGCGGTGCAGGTTCAAGGTGCAGCAACAGGGTGGTCTCGCTGAGCACTTCCACCAGGCCGGAAGCCCCCTCGAACTGGGGATGATCGCGGTAGAAACGCGCCGGCAGCCGCAGCCCCGAGGAATTGCCAATGCGAGTTGCGCTGACGCGGTAGGGGGAAGCGGCCATGGCCGTGGCAGCGAACGCCGGACTTACGTCATGTTAGTCCGCTGTCCATCCCGGCCGGCCCTGGCTGCTGAATCCAGCGCAGCCGTTCGGGTCGCTCGCCCTGTCGCTCATCGATATCGACCGACACCCGACGGCCGTAGCGCAAAGCGCTGGCGGGCCTGCCATAGAGCACAAATCCAGCCCTGGCAAGGCCCGCCAGCGAGGGACAGAGCCGCTGCTGTCCCTCAGCCAGGATTTCAAGGTGTGGGCTAAGAAGCCTCAATCGGCAGCGTGATGACTTCGATCACCATCCCCGAAGTGGCGCTGAGGCAGCGGTGGAACGGCCCCTGAGCGGGCCCGGCCGAGTTTCTGTTGCCAATCGATCCAGGAGCGGGGCGAGAACCAGCCCGCCTCGCCCCGTTGCAGCACCTGGGCCATGCGCCGTTCCCCGATCACCTGATGCAGCCTCTGGCCAGCCTCAAACGTGCCGAGTTCAAGGCACCTGGGCGCTCAACCGATCGCGGTTGCGCAGTGAAACGTCCGCCGGTTGCCACCAGATCAGCTGCGCAGCCATTGGCCTGAGCAGGTCGTCCAGCGCAGCCGGGCTGGGGGGATCGGCTGGCTCAGGCATCGGCAGAATTGCCGCAGCCTCACAAGCCAGGATAGGGCCGCAGACCAGACATGCCGAAGCTGGGTGCACAAGCCCATGCGCCTCCAGCCACGCCGTCCCAGCCCCCGGCTCCGCTGAGAGCATCGATCCGGCGCTCCGCAGCTCAGCGCTGCCACAGCCAACGGCTGTCTCGCTGCAGGGCGGCGGCCATGGCGGAGCCGCTGGCCAGCAGCTCGGCGTGTTCGCTGGGGGTGAGCACCAGGGCATCGCAGCTGAGCGGCAGCTCCGCCAGGGGCCAGGCCAGCAGGCGCTGGTGCTGGGGGCCGCTGCTGCCGGCATCGATCAGCAGCAGATCGAGATCGCTGCCGACCCCAGCGTCACCCCGCCCGTAGCTGCCGAACAGGCCCACCCGCTCCAGGCCGGGATGATCCGCCGCCACCTGGACCGCCCAGAGGCGCACCTGGTGGAGCACCTGCTCCGGCTCAGGCCAGCGCAACAGCGATTGCGTCAACGATCGAACGGGCATGACGACGTGCGTCTTCGCTTTGCAGCCGGCCAAAATGATCGGTCGGGGCACCGTCGGGCAGGCTATCGGGGTAGCGCGTCGGGATATACAGCGCATCCAGGATGCGCAAGCGGTCCTCCAGATCGCTGACGCGTGCCGCCAGGGCGGCGGCGACGGCCGGCGGCAGATCGCGCCAGGAACGCCCGAGGCCGTGGCCCCAGATCTGCTGGCCATGGGCAAGGTGCAACCCCTTCAGGGCCTTCTCCACCGCTTGGTGGCAGGCGAAGCAGGCCCATTCGTGGTGGCCGGCGGCGGCGCTGACTCCGGCCAGCTCCAGATCGGCTTGCGCCTGATGCAGCCAGTCGGCGGAGCGATTCATGGCGCCATTGTGGCGGCCACCCATGGCCAGGTCACCGGCGAGCGATGGCTCCCTCTTCCAGCGCTGGTCTGGAGGTCGCTCGTCACCTTTAGCCTGAAATCCTGCATCAAGGCCAGGCCCATGCTCGCTACGCCAAGCGCCCTGGAGAGCCTGTTTGGCCAGGAGTGGGACGCCGGACAGCTGGAGTCGCTCAACCCTTCCGGCCTCGCTCTGCGTTGGTCTGCGTCTCACTCCTGAGCAATTCACCGCGCTCTGTGAGGCCAATCCCGACGCCCTGATGGAGCTGGCCGCCGATGGTTCCCTGATCCTGATGACCACCACAGGCATCGCTGGCAGGCCCTCACGGCCGAGCAGCGGCGTGGCTTCGCTCCCCCCTGCCCCGATCTGGTGGAGGAGCTGGCGAGCACCAGTGGCGCAAGTCCCAGTGGCGCAAGCCCCAGCGACGAAGGCTCCCGAGGCCTTACCGCCTTGCGCCAGAAGATGGCGGCCTATCAACGCAACGGCGCCCGCCTTGGTTGCACGGTGACCGCTCTGGGGCTGGTGCGCCTGGTCTGCCAGCCGAAGCTGATGGGCACGGTGGTCAGAAACGCACCAGAAGCGTCCGCCCTGCTCCAGCCCTGTGCCAACAGCCGAGTGTGCGGCTGGCCGAGCCGGAACACAACGGCTGGGAGGTGTTTCACCAACTGCTGCGTGGCGGTGAGATTCCAGCCCAGCCCAGCCCAGCTCTGCACCGATGCCCATCTGGCGGCCCTGGCGATCGCCAATGGCTGGCGATTGGTGAGTTTTGGTCGGGATTTCGAACGGTTTGAAGGCCTGCGGAGGCTGTCGCTACCTTGACCTCATCCCGGTGCGGATGCGCCCATGGCCGCAGCCCTGGGCCTCGCCACCCCGATGGGGGTGTTCTTCACCCCGGGGAGAGTGAGCGGGCAAGCCGCCAAGAAAGTCGGGCCGCTAGTAACCGCGTGAAGAGTGATGAAGTATTGGAGTAACAAGCAGATCGGCCTGGAAGGTTCGCCGCCCCGCCACTGGCGTCGAGCTCCGTTCATCGGCGTGTTTGCAAGATGTATGTGAGTTGTTGTGAGCGAGTCACTGGTTTTGGGTTGTGGGAGGGTTTCCCCTCTGCTGCATGCTTGCTGCAATGGGTGGTACGGTTGCAGCGGAACGTCTGGGAAAACTCTTTCCTCGGCGTCTGCTTTGGATGTATCAAGCATGTGCATCCATAGAGGCAGATGATCAGGGCCAGGTCTGCTGATGACCTGCATTATCCCTGTCCTCCTCGCCAACATCTCCTGTCTTTACTATTTCATCCCCATGGCCGACTTTTCCGTCGATCTCAATCTGTTGCGCGCTCCCTACATCAAGGTCCTGGGGAGTTTTGGTCTGGCCCAGTTGCGGCTTTCCGCCAGCAATGGCACATGCTCCGGCTCCGATGGCGACGACCGGGAGGATGACCAAGACGACGACGATGACGACGATCGCGCGCCGGCATCCGCCCAGTCCGGCTCCGGGGAGTTGGTCTGGGTGTCCCTCTACCTCTCCACCGATGGCCGCCTCGACAACGGCGATAGCCTCCTGGTGCGCCGTCAGGTGCAACTGAGCGCCAGCAGGGACAGCGTGCTCAATCTCAAGTTCTCCACCGCTGGCCAGGCCGTAGCCGATAGCTCTTACAGCCTGATCGCCAGCGTCGAGCCCCCGGCGGGCGTGGTGGACAGCAATCTGGCCAACAACCAGAGCGTGGTTCTGGTCAACGGCCGCGACAGTGATCCGGTGCTGATCTGGACGAGCACGGCCCTCAATGCGATCCAGTCGGCCGGCAGCAATGGCAAGCCCGGTGTGCCCCCCACCCTGGGCACCCGGATGATGGCCATGCTCTCCACCGCGATGCTCGACACCGTGGCCGCCTTCGGCGACAAGGTGAGCCCTTACCGCCTGGATCTGAATGCCCCGAAGGGCGCCAGCCGCGAGGCGGCGATCGTGGGGGCGGCCCAGCGGATCTTGGCCCAGGAGCTGCCGGGTGAATCCGACCTGATTCAGGCCCAGCTGAGCCGATCCCTGGCGGACCTCAAGGGCTCGAAGAAGGCGATCGAGGCCGGTCTGGCCTTCGGGGCCGGCGTGGCGGATCAGGTGCGTGCTTCCCGTGCCAACGATGGCTTCGATAACAACACCCCGTACACCCCCCCCAGCAACGGCCTCGCCGGATACGTGTGGATGCCGGCCACCTCCGGCCCCACCGCCGGCGTGGCCGTTGGCCCCAACTGGGGTTCGGTGACCCCCTGGGTGATCAGCGGGCCGGATGCCTACAAATCCAATGGCCTGCAGTCCCGGCCCGATGTGAACCTCGATCTGTACGCCACCCAGCTCAATGAGGTGCGGCAGGTGGGCGGCCTGGCCGACACGGCAGTCACCACGATCAATCGCACGGCCGATCAGACCCAGATCGCCCAGTTCTGGGCCTACGACCGACCCGACACGTTCCGTCCCTACGGCCAGTTGCTCGACATCGCCATGGATGTGGCGGCCAGCAACGCCTCCAGCCTGGAAACCAACGCCACGCTGATCGCCAGCCTCAGCACCGCCATGGCCGATTCGGTGATCTGCGCCTGGAAGGAGAAATACACCAATGTTCAGCCGCGTCCCGACGTGCTGATCACGGGCGGTTTCTCCGATACCGATGGGGTGGCCTCCACGGTGCGGGACACCGCCTGGCAGTCGTTGCTGTTTCCGATCAACGGCATTCAGTCCCCGCCTTTCCCGGATTTCCTCTCGGGCCATTCGGCGATGGGTGGAGCCTTCGCCAGCGTGATGACCCAGTTCTACGGCGATAACGTGGTGTTTTCGGCGCGATCGGCGGAGCTTCCCGGCGTGGAGCGCAGCTTCGATGGCCGGATCGCCCCGGGCAGCCTCGGGGATCTGAGCGGCGTGACCGTGCGGCCCAACAGCTTCTACGAGGCCGGTCTGGAGGATGCGGTGAGCCGCGTGTATGGCGGGGTGCACATCCGCGAGGCTTGCCTCGATTCCTTCAACGTGGGCCTGAACGTGGGCAACACCGTGGCCCAGGCCTTCCTAGGCCAAGGAACCGCCACCTGATCGCCTGGCCCCATCCCAGCCATCGGGCCGCCACCATCACCTCCGCCCGTGGGGCGAGATCAGCGAGGGTGGTGGCCCCTTCCCTTGGCGCCGCTGTTTGGGGTTCCTGCAGTTGTGCCAAGGGGTGTTTCAGCGGTTCCCGCAAGCCCCGTAAACTCGCTTTTGTCTCTTGATGGGGGGTTACACCTCGATCAGGGGCCCCGCGCCCATCTGGCGGAATTGGTAGACGCGCTGGATTTAGGTTCCAGTGGCTTCGGCTGTGGGGGTTCAAGTCCCCCGGTGGGCATCGCGATCGGTTCAGGGCATCGGGGAGCGGCAGAGCACCGCGAGGCTGTTCCCAACTAGCCCAGCCGGGCTTCAGCGTGATCCGAGTGGGCTTAGGTGGCGGGCATGGCAGGTTCCCAGGCCTGGGGGCCCATACCGGGGGCCTGGAGGTCCGGGCCGGGGGGCGTGGCCTGGTCAAGACCCGCGGGTCCTGGTGGCCGCCTGGATTCGAGAGGCGGGGGATGCAGCTGGCTGCCTGCCCCGCAGCGGTCCGCCGCAAGGTTGCGTAACGTGGCACGACACGCTTTCGGATCTCCGCGCACCGATGCGAGACGCGCTGGCCCTTGGCCCTGCTCCCCAAGCCCTGGCCGCCGTGACCCTGCCAGCGAGGCTGCCCAGTGGCGTTCCTCGGGAGTATCTCGATCCCCCAGCGCCTTGGAATCCCACGGTTGCTCTGTTTCTGGGCGGCTATGCCCTGGCCGCCTTGAGCATCTGGGGCTGGTTTGTGGCCCATTGGCCCCTGCCGCCGCTGCTGGTGGTGGGCTTCCTCGCCCTGCATCTTGAGGGCACGGTGATCCACGACGCCTGCCACAACGCCGCCCATCCAAACCGCTTCTGGAACGCGGTGATGGGCCATGGCGCGGCCTTGCTGCTGGGCTTCAGCTTTCCGGTGTTTACCCGGGTGCACCTGCAGCACCACGCCCATGTGAACGATCCCAAGCACGATCCCGACCACATCGTCAGCACCTTTGGGCCGCTGTGGCTGATCGCGCCGCGGTTTTTCTATCACGAAGTCTTTTTCTTTCGGCGGCGGTTGTGGCGGCGTTATGAGCTGCTGGAGTGGGCAATCGCCCGCATGATTTTTCTCGCGATTGTGCTCTCGTCCATCCACTTCGGCTTTTTGCCATTCGTGTTCAACTGTTGGTTCGCGCCGGCCCTGATGGTCGGTGTGACGTTGGGATTGTTCTTTGATTATTTACCACATCGGCCCTTTCAATCCCGCAATCGTTGGCACAACGCCCGTGTCTACCCCAGCCGCCTGATGAATTGGTTGATCATGGGCCAGAACTACCACTTGGTTCACCACCTCTGGCCTTCGATTCCTTGGTTTGAATATCGTCCCGCTTACCACGCCACGCGCCATATCCTCGATGCCAAGGGATCACCGCAACGTCTCGGCATGTTCGAAACCCGCTCCGATGCCCTCAACTTCATCTACGACATCTTTCTGGGCGTGCGCAGCCACAAGAAAAGGCGCAGTCGCCTGCGACCGATCGCGGCCTTGATGCCCACCCCACACGCCCGCCGCCGGGTGCTGGAGCTGTTGCATCGCACCGCTGTGTCGCCCCTGCGCTAACGAACACAGCTCACCTTGCCCACTCAGCTCGACTGACGAGGCACTACTGGCGAGGCACTACTGACGAGGCACTACTGACGAGGCACTACTGACGAGGCACTACTGACGAGGCACTGTGCTGGCATTGCCATTGCGCATGGCGTGGTAGGCGGGGGAGAGAATTTCCACATCAGCGGCGGCGAACTGATCCTGAATCGCCCCGAGTAAGTCGGAGAGCGACTGGCGGTAGGTGCTCACATCGCGCAGCGAGGCATTGAGCTCATAGCTGATGTGAAAGTCGTTGAGCGCAAGCTGCAGCACAAACGGTGCTGGCTCGGCGCTGATGGTTTTCACCTCGCCGGCCGCGGCCAGCAACAGCCCATGCACCTGGCGCCAGGGCACGTCATAGCCAATGGTTACCGTGGTGGCCAGGGCCAGGGATTGGTGCAGCTCCCGGCCGGGAAAGCTGTAGTTCACGATCGGACTGCTGATCACCGTGGCGTTCGGCAGGCTCACCAGCTCATTGCGCGGTGTACGGATGCGGGTGACCAGCAGGCTGCGTTCCTGCACCACGCCCAGCACACCGTTGATCTCCACACGGTCGCCATCGTTGAAGCCCCGGGTGTAGATCAACATCACGCCGCTGATCACATTGGTGGCCACGGCGCTGGAGCCGAGGGCCGCCAACAATCCCACAAACAGGCCGGCCCCCTGAAAGGCCTTGCTGTTGGACCCGGGGATGTAGGGGTAACAGATCACCAACCCGATCATGATGATCAGCACGGTGCAGATGCGGCCCGTGGGACGCCCCCATTCCGGGTAAAACCCTGGCACGCGAATCCGGCCCAGCGCCATGGCCCCGAACCAGGCATTGCTCATCCGCACCGCCAGGGCCGTGATCCCCAGGATCAGGGCCATCACCGACAGGCTGGGCAGGGCGTTGAACAGCGCCATGCCGATTGCCACCACGATGCTGCGCATCTGGCTGCGCAAGCCCGCCGCCAGGATTTGGGTGGGCGGGAACTGGCTCAGCAGCAGCGGAACCAGCAGGTAGCTCACCAGCAGCAACAGGGTCCAGTGGACGACCTCAAGGCCAAGATGCAGGCCGAAGCGCAATTGATCCACGTCGAGCAGCTGGCTGGAGCCCAGCTGCCAGCCCTTGTTCCGCGATTGGATGCGCCGATACAAGCGGCCATGCAGCTGGCGCTGCCAGCGGATCCACAGCACGTACAGGATCAGCAGCAGCAACGCCAAGGCGGCGCCTCGCAGCCAGATCTCGGGTTGATGGCGTTCCCGGTATTGGCGGATCGCGGCCCGCAGCTTGTCCCGATACAACTCAGCCAGGGCCTGTTGGGAGAGTCCGGTCAGGGCGGCGGCCCGGGAATCCACCGCCAGCCGCGGAAAGGTGCTGCCATCGCTCTGGCGCACGGACACCATCCAGTACGGCGGTCGCTCCTCCACCACCAACTGATCCGGGTTGAAGGAGCTATCGCCGGCGATCTGGCGCAGCCCACGGCTGAGGCGCGTCGCCAGCTCGCGGGGCGTTTGGGCGCCGGCTGCCACCTGGATCTCCAGCACCCTCTGGCCTTCGAGTTCCACCCAGGCCGAGGTACTCGACGCGGTGACCGGTGGAACCAGGAGCACGAGCAACAGCGCCGCGACCAGACCGACCAGCGAGCGAGCAACAGAACGACGCATGGCAAGCAAACGAGGCCACCGCCCGGACGATGGCTGGGCCCCCATTGTGTTCCGGGACCCCAGCCCTTCAGCGCTGGGGAGCGGGGCCGCGGGAGATCAGTTCGGCTTGGCGGCGCCGCTTGGCTTGGCGGGGGCGGCTTGAGTGGCGGGAGCCGCTTTGCCGGATTGCGCTTTGGCGGGGGCCTTGACGGGCTTCGTCAGGGTGTCGCCGGCCGGCTTCATGGGATTGGGATCGTTGCGGACCCCGGCGAAGGCGGCGGGAGCGGCAAGGCTGGCGAGCAGGACCGCCGCGGTGAAGACAGCTTTGATGGCATCGAGAGAGGTGTGGCGCCGAAATGGCGTGACCTCACGATGGAGTCCCAGCGGCAAGATCCCGGCAAGAGAAAAACATTGAAACCAGACGGATGCAAGCGTTCCTCAGCCGCGAGCCATCCCACAGCCAAGGGCGGCAGGGGTTGGTTCAAGTCGCCCCAGCCGGTACCCCAGGGGCCGGCGCAGGCCAGTAAGGCTCCAGGAAGCTCAAGGGGCGCGCCATGGTGGCGGAGAAGCCGAGGATGCCCGGGTCGCGGTGCTCCACCAACACGCTGTCGTCGGCGTCGAGCAGGAAGGTGCCGCCCCGCTGACAGAGGAAGTCGTCGCGGGGCACATAGGTGCGCCAGTGGCCCAACACCTCCACCATGTTGGCCAGCCGCACCGTGGCCAGCTCAAACGGCCGGAGGAACCCCTCGCCTCCGGCCAGGGCGAACAAGGGAGCCCGCAGCCGCTGCCGGGCGCCGCGGTCGCCGCTGTAGCCGCGCAGCACCTCGGCCAGGGTCCCGGGGGAGCCAACCCCGGCGCACATCAGCAGCAGCGAGGGCCAGGGGCCGGTGGGGTGGCGCACCCCTGGATACAGGTCGAGGGCCCGGTGCAGGGAGGGTTCGGCATCGACCTCCAAGCAGCTGGCGGGAAAGCCGGTGTAGGTGCAGAAGCGCTCAGCGCCGCGCTGATTGCCGATGGCAAT
>JBIIIX010000231.1:0-4913 GCA_044234415.1 Cyanobium sp. | reverse complement strand
GCTCGCCTGGGATGCTTTCCAAGCACCCCAGTTCCCCTACGACGAAGCCCTGCGCCTCGCCCGCGTTGTTGGCCTCGACCTCGACAAGGATGTGGTGGGCGTGTTGGCGGAGAAGAAGGCCAGCGACCTGATCCTCTGGGACAGCTCCACCCGGGCCAGCAAGGGCAAGCTCGGCGCACCAGATGGCAGCAAATCCTGGATCGATGCCATCCACCACTGCGCCCACCGCGCCCGCAGCATTGATCTCAACGCCGCCAAGCAACTCCTCGATGACAACGGCCTAGCCAACAGCCCCATCTTCCTCACCGCCCTGGAGGCTGTGCTGGAAGTGCTGCCCCTCTCCGCCCGTTACACCGGCTTCGATCCCGTGAAGGCCGCGGCCCCAGCCGCTTCCGACTTCGAGGCCCTGGAAAACCTGCGGCGCCTGGCCCTCGCAGAGCAGGTGCCGGCACCGAAGCAGCTGGAGCTGGTGCTGGCTGAGCTGGCCGAGGCATCCTGACGGAGAGAGAGCTGCCATGACCACAACCCCCGACGCCACACCCCAAGCCCTTGTGAGCGAAGCGCAGCTGCAGCAGATGGCTGCAGAGATCCGTGCGGAAATCCCGGACGCCGAGGTGCGTCTGTTTGGCTCCCATACCCGAGGCGAAGCTCGCCCGGAGTCCGACATCGACCTGCTGATCACGGTGCCGGATGACTGGCTCGCCCAGCACAACCGCTTTGAGGTGTTGGATCGCTTGCGTTGGCGTCTGAGCGATCCCCGCAGACCGGTGGATCTGCTGCTCTTCTCCAGCACACAGGTGGCACAACGCCAGTCCCTGCACAGCAGCGTGGTGCACCAGGCCTACACCCATGGATGGCGCCTCGATGGCTGAAGCTGATGCCCTGGCACTGGTGGCCATTGCTCGCCGCGAGCTCGCCCGCTTCACCGACTTCGCGGTGCAAATCCGCTACGACGACCAGCCTGAGCTTCAAAACCTCGACCGCGCCGTCTGGAACAACCGCGTCGAAGTTCTGCTCACGTCCATCGAAGCGCAGCTCCCACCCTCAGCCGAGCCATGACCCCAACCCCAAACGCCACCACCCAAGCTCTCGTGAGCGAATCCCAGCTGCAGCAGATGGCTGCAGAGATCCATCAGGAGATCCCTGGGGCTGAGGTTCGCCTCTTTGGCTCCTATGCCCGCGGTGAGGCCAGAGGCGATTCTGATGTGGATCTGATGATCATCGTTACGGATGCGTGGTATGCCACACACAACTGGTTCGAAACACTGGGCTTGCTCTGGCGCAAGCTTGCTCACCATCGCGTTCCGATTGATCTCCTCCTTTACCCACGCAGCAAGGTAGAGGAGCGTCGCCATTGGCTCAGCCACGTGATCGCTCTGGCCCATCGTGAGGGGAGGGTTCTTAATGGCGGCCGCTGAGGCGAAGACCCTTCTGAGAGTTGCTCTGCGCGATCTGCAAACCGCTCTCTTGCTGGAAGCTGCACCAGGACCGGAGTCAAGCTGGGGATTCCATATTCAACAGGCGATCGAGAAGGCTCTCAAGGCATGGATCATTGCACATAACCGCCAAGCTCCGTACATTCATGATCTCAGCGACTTGATGAGGATTCTTGCCGATCTACACCAGGAAGTCACTCCCTATTCTGAGCTGGCTCTGTTCACCGTCTTTGCCGTACAACTGCGCTACGACGATGAACCTAATGCCCTCAATCTTGATCGAAGGGCGTGGCATGTCCGGGTCGAGGCCCTGGTGGATCATGTCGCTAAAATTGTTAGCTCCCTGCCATGACCCGCCTGCGCGAGCACGACTGGCAGGACAGCTTCACCAGCAGCCAGAACAACCTGCTGCTGGGCTTCTATCAACCTGTGCTCCAGCAGGCCATCCGCTACTGGCGCATCACGGGCTATTTCTCCAGCCGCTCACTCCTGCAGGTCCTCGATGGCGTGGAGCAGCTGGTGCTGGCTGCACCCGATGGCCACGGTCATGGCCAGATGCGATTGATCACGGGGTTCTTCCTGAGCCCGGCCGATCTGCAGGCCCTCGCCACCGGCTTCACCCCGGCGCAACTGCTGGAGCAGCAGCTCAGCGCCCGCTTCCCCTTCAAGGATGTCCAACCGGGCGACGGCAGCGCCGCCGACCTGGCCGCCGAGCTGTTGGCCTGGTTGGTGCAGCACGGTCACCTGGAGATCCGCGTCGGCCTGCCCCTGCGTGATGGGCAAATCAGCAGCGATGGCGCCATCTTTCACGCCAAGGAAGGCGTGGTGGAAGACCGTCATGGCGATCGGCTGGCCTTCACCGGCAGCATCAACGAAACCCCCAACGGCTGGACCACCAACTACGAGACCTTCGATGTGTTTTGCAGCTGGAAGGGTGAGGAGCGCCGGGTGGATGCCAAGGAGCGCCACTTCCTGCGGCTCTGGCACAACGAGGATCCAGGAGTTCGCACCTTCTCCCTGCCCGAGGCCTTTCGACAGCAGCTGGCCATCTATGCACCGGCCGAGGGGGCCCTGCCTCGTCGCCTCCAACCCTTCCTCAAGGATCTGCCCGCGCCGGAGCCAGAGCCGGTCGTTAAGATCGTCCCCGACCTCGATGAACGGCGCCGCATCGTCTGGAGCTATGTGCTCCAGGCCGCCGCCAGCGATCTGCCGGGAGCCGAACGGGTCGGTGAAGGCACCAGTGCTGTCACTCCCTGGCCCCATCAGCAGCGGGCCTTCCAGCGTCTCTGGCAGCAGTGGCCGCCCAGGCTGCTGATCGCTGATGAGGTGGGCCTCGGCAAAACGGTGCAGGCCGGCTTGCTGCTACGCCAGGCCTGGCTCAGTGGCCGCGCCCGGCGCATCCTGGTGATGGCGCCCGCGTCGGTGCTCCAGCAGTGGCAGCGGGAACTGCGCGAAAAGTTCGCCCTCGACTGGCCCATCTACGACGGCAAGGCCTTGAAATGGCAGCCCACCTGCCTGCGGCCTGGCGGCGAAACCCGGCTCGTGAGCCGCGAGACCTGGACCGCAGAGCCCTTTGTGCTGGTCTCCAGTCACCTGATGCGACGCCGGGAGCGCCAGGGCGAGTTGCTGCAAGCGGAGCCCTACGACCTGGTGGTGCTCGATGAAGCCCACCACGCCCGCACCCGCCGCGAGACCAGCTCCGCTGACGCTGAGCGTGGCGGTGATCGCCTGCGGGCCAACACCCTGATGCAGCTGATGCGGCAGCTCCGCACACGCACCCAGGGCCTGCTGCTGCTCACCGCCACACCGATGCAGGTGAGTGAGCTGGAGGTGTGGGACCTGCTCGCCCTGCTGGGCCTGCCACCCGAGTGGAGCGAAGACGCCTTCGAGCGGTTCTTCGCGGGAGTGGAGAAGCAGAACCCGGATGAGGCCACCCTGTCGTACCTGGCCGGCTTGTGGCGCAGCAGCGTGAGCGCGTTTGGTGAAGCCCCAGCCAACGCCCTGCCTGAAGATCTGCGCAAATCGCCATTGCGCAAACGCAAGGCTTTGCGGGCCCTGAACGACACGGATCCCCTCTCCCGCCGCAATCTCAGCATCGAGATCCGCCAGGCCGCGCTAGCCCTGGCCAAACGCTGGAGTCCCGTGCAGGGGCTGATCTCCCGCCACAGCCGCAACCTGCTGCGGGCCTATAAGCAGCAGGGATCGATGGATCTGGCCATCGGCAGCCGCCAGGTGGCCGACCGCTTCCTGGAGAGCACCCCGCAGGAGCGGGCGTTGTATGACGCCGTGGAGGACTTCATCTCCAGCCAATACGCCCAGGCGACCGGCCAGAAGAAGGCGGCGGTGGGCTTTGTGATGACGATCTACCGGCGCCGGCTGGCCAGCAGCGTGGCGGCGTTGGTGGCGACGCTGGAAAAACGCATGGCCGGCCAGCTCCAGCAGCTGGAGGAAGACGCCGCATCCGCCGAGGACGACGACCTCAGTGGTGAACTACCCCTCGACCTTGAGGGTCTGCAAAGCGCCGTCCAGGAGGTGTCCGTCCAGGACGAGCTCGAGGCCATCGCCGGCCTGCTCGATCAGGCCCGGCCCCTGGTGGGCGTCGACAGCAAGGGCCGTGAGTTCCTGGCCGCCATCAAGCAGCTGCAAGGCCAGGGCTACAAGCAGGTGATCGTCTTCTCCCAGTACACCGACACGGTTGATGCCCTCAAGCAGCTGCTGATCGACGCAGGGCGCACCAGCCTGATGTGCTTCACGGGGCGGGGCGGGGAATTGCTACAGCGCAGTGGCTCCTGGGAATCCCTGAATCGCGAGGCCACCAGTCGCAAATTCAAACAGGGTGAGGCCGAGATCCTGCTCTGCACCGATGCCGCGGCTGAAGGCCTGAACTTCCAGTTCTGCGGCGCCTTGATCAACTACGACATGCCCTGGAATCCGATGCGGGTGGAGCAGCGCATCGGCCGCATCGACCGCATCGGCCAGACCCACGACTCGATGCAGATCATCAACCTCCACCTCGAAGGCACCGTTGAAGCCGATGTGTACCGGGCGCTGAAGGGCCGGATTGCGATGTTCGAGCAGGTGGTGGGCAAGCTGCAGCCGATCCTCGCCAAGGCATCCAGCTCCATCTCCCAGGCCACCCTCGTGAGCCGTGATCAGCGGGAGAAGGCGCGGGCCGCCGCCGTGGCAGCTGTGCAGCAGGAGCCCGAGATCAAGGGCCTGGATCTTGATGATGTGCTCCAGGATCTCGAGGCCATCCGTGATGTGGTGAATACCCTCCAGCCCCCACCGCTCAGCCTGGCTGATCTGGAAGCCATCCTCAGGCAACCGGAGCTGCTTCCCCCCGGTTGCAGTGCCCGCGCGACTGGCGCCTACGACTTCGCCTGGACCCAGCCCGGCCTCGACAAGGAAATGCGCGTCACCTGCAATGCCTCCTACTACGAGGACAACAGCTGTCAAGCGACACTGAAAACTGAGCCA